>CAJQSF010000035.1 GCA_905612495.1 uncultured Candidatus Pelagibacter sp. | reverse complement strand
CTTTTATTTAATTCCAAAACTCCATACATATGGTGTTTAATATTTTTTTCTTCTTTTTTATTTGGTCTTGCTGTTAAAATTTTTAGCTGCTTATAGACCTGCATACTATCTGCATTGATAATCTCGCCATTAACTTTTTTAGCAATTCTAACAGCAAAATTTGATTTACCTGAAGCGGTAGGACCAGAAATTAAAATTATCTTGGACTGTTTGTCCATTACTAGTCTAACTTAACACCAATATATCTTCTTTGGTTCTGATTATTATATATCACAATCAAAATTGTTTTTTGGTTAGATTTAAGGGCTCTGTCAACTATGTCTTCTAAATCTTTTGTAGATTTTATTTTTTTCTTTTGAGCTTCAACTATTACATCACCTATATTTAAATAATTAACTGGGCTATTTTTACCAATATTAGTAATGACCAATCCTGTTGTTTGATTTGGAAGTTTTCTTTGTTCAATATCTTTTTGATTCAACGGTCTTGTTATAATCTTCAGTGATTTAATTTCTGAAATTTCTGGTATTTCAGGTTTTATTTCTTTTTTCTCTTCTTTAAAATCACTTGATGTTTCTAACCTACCTAATTTAATTTTTTTAATAATTTCTTTTTTATTTCTCCAAATTTTAACATCTACAGTTTTCCCTACTTCTGTTTGCGCAACAATTTTGGGCAACTCTTTCATTTCATTAATTTTTGTTCCATTGAATTCTAAAATGATGTCTCCTGCTTTAATTCCTGCTTTATCAGAAGGGCTTTTTTCTGCAACACTCGCAACTAATGCACCACGTGGTTCATCTAATTTTTCAACATCAGCAATTTCATCAGTCACTACCTGAATTCTAACACCAAGCCATCCTCTTTTAGTTTCACCAAATTCTATTAACTGACTAATAACTTTTTTTGCACTATTTGATGGTATTGAAAAACCTATTCCAATTGACCCACCTTTACCTATAATAGCTGTATTAATTCCTATAACATTTCCATTCATATCAAATAATGGTCCCCCTGAATTTCCTGAGTTAATCGATGCGTCTGTTTGAATGTAGTCTTCATAACGCGAGAGACCTATTGATCTATTTCTTGCTGAAATAATTCCTGAAGTAACGGTTCTACCTAGACCGAATGGATTTCCAATAGCTATTACCCAATCACCAATTCTTGCTTTATCTGAATTTCCAAATTTAACTGGAATAAATTTTTCTTTTGAATTTATTTGAAGAACAGCAATGTCAGATAAAGGATCTGCTCCAATAATTGTTGCTTTATATTCTTTGTCTCCACCCACTCTAACAACAATATCTTCTGAATTTTGAATTACATGGTTGTTAGTTATCACAATCCCTTTTTCATCAATTATAAATCCAGATCCTAACGCTGCAGATTTTCTTTTCTGAGGCGTACCAAATTCTTTAAACATATCCTCGAAAGGAGATCCTGGAGGAAATTGAAATCCTGGGAATGGATTGGTATTTGCGGTTATGGTAGTTGTTGTTGAGATATTTACAACAGACGGCATTAATCTTTCCGCTAGATCTGCAAATGATGCTGGTGCATCTTTAGCATTTGCTTGAATTACAAATGTGAGCGCAAACAATACTATTAATAATCTTTTAATTATATTCATCTTAATTTTTTATATACCAAATAACAATAAAACCTATAACTGCAAATATCAATCCACCTGTTCTTAGTTGACTATTAGTCACATCATTTAATTTTAATAACATACTTTTCATATTTGATGGAAATAAAGCATATAAAATCCCTTCAATAAAAAGAAAAAGACCGAAAGCTATAATTAGCTCCTTCATATATTTGATTTATTTTTTAGGTTTAATATTTCCAAAAAATTTAAAAAACTCACTATCAGGTGACAAGATTACAGAAGTGTCTCCACCTATTAATGCAGTTTCGTAAGCCTGCATCGCTCTATAGAAAGCAAAAAATTCAGGGTCTCTGCCAAATGCAGCTGCAAAAATTGCATTTCTTTCACCATCACCTTCACCTTTCATAATCTCTGAATTTTTATTAGCATTAGCTAATAATACTGAAACATCTTTGTCAGCTGTTGATGTAATAGTAACCGCCATCTCTGCACCTCTTGCTCTAAATTCTTTGGCTTCTTTTTCTCTTTCAGTTTGCATTCTTCTAAAAATCGCTTCACTATTTGCTTCTGGTAAATCTGCTCTTTTAATTCTTACATCTACTATCTTGATACCAAAGTTTTTAGCCTCAACATTTACACCTTCTTGAATTAAAGACATTTGCTTACTTCTATCTTTTGATAATAATGTTTGTAATTCTTGTTGTCCTAGAACATTTCTAAGTCTTGAGTTAATAATTGTTGCTAATCTTGATCGTGCAACTCTTTCATTTCCAACTGAAATATAAAATTTTAATGGGTCTATGATTTGAAACCTTGCAAAAGCGTCGACAATTAATCTTTTTTGGTCTGATGCAATTACTTCTATTGGAGGTGTATCTAAATTTAAAATTCTACTATCTAAAAAAACCACATTTTGGATAAAAGGCATTTTAAAGTTTAAGCCTGGTTCTAATATAATTTTTTTAGGATCACCAAACTGGAGAACAATTGCTTGATTAACTTCTTTAACTATAAAAATGGAGAAGAAAGCTAATGCTGCTATTATAATAGTTATTGGTAATAAAATTTTTTTCATTAATTCTTCGCTTTCTTTTTGCCTAGTTCAGGAAGTGGTAAGTAGGGAACAACGCCTGACCCTGCACCTTTTTCAATAATTACTTTATCTATATCTGCCAAAACTTTTTCCATAGTTTCCAGATACATTCTCTCTTGAGTAACTTCTTTAGCTTTAAAATACTCATTATATATCGAAATAAATCTGCTAGCTTCACCTTCGGCTAACGCAACAACTTTTTGCTTATAAGCTTCTGCTGCTTGCATAATTCTTGCGGCTTCTCCTCTTGCTCTTGGGATAACATCGTTCGCATAAGCCTCAGCTTCATTTTTAGATCTTTCCATATCAGCTCTTGCTGCTTGAACATCTCTAAATGCATCAATTACTTGATCTGGCGGATCTGCTTTTTGCGTTTGAACTTGCGTAATTTGAATACCACTATTGTATTCGTCTAATATTGACTGAATAATTTCTTGTGTCTCAATTTCAATTTGAGCTCTGCCTTCTGTTAAAACTGGCTGAATATTACTTTTAGCAATCACCTCTCTCATTGCTGTTTCTGCTGCAGCTTTTACAGTTCCTTCAGGGTCTTGAATTTGAAATAAATATTTACTTGCATCTTTAATCACCCAGAATACTGAAAAATCTATATTAACAATATTTTCGTCACCAGTTAACATTAAGCTTTCTTGTGGAACATCTGCAACTCCCCCGCCTTGAGAAAAGCCACTATCTCTCTCAGATCTGAATCCAATATCTATTCTATTAACTTTTGTAACTTTTGGAGTTTGAACTGTCTCTATTGGAAGTGGAATATGATAATGTAATCCTGGTTGAGTAGTTTTTACAAATTTTCCAAACCTAAGCACAACGCCTTGTTCATCGGGTCCAACTCTATAAAGTCCACTTGCTAACCATACAAATGCTATGATAATTAAAATTAAACCAATCGGTTTTTTTCCTGTTGAACTTCCGCCAGGTAAAAATTTATTTATCTTATTTTGAATGTCTCTAATTAATGCTTCAATGTCTGGTGGTGTTGGTCCTTTACCTGAACCATTTCCTCCTCCTGGAGGTTTTCCCCATGGACTTCCGCCTCTACCTTGAAAATCATCTGACATAATAGAAAGTATATAATGTCTTTATGATAAAAAACAAGTAATGATGATGTTATGATAGATAAAAAGCCAGAACTAAGTGACGCAATGAAACGTAAATTAGAACCTAAAAAGTTCATAAAGAACCCAATTATAGGAACAAAATTTACAATTGCTATTTCAAGTGCCAAAGGTGGTGTTGGAAAATCTACTTTTGCAACAAACCTTGCTTTAGCATTGAAACAAATTGGCTGTAAAGTTGGATTACTTGATGCAGATATTTACGGTCCATCAATACCAAAAATGTTTGATATTAATGAAAAGCCAAAAAGTGATGGCCAAACCTTAACACCAATTACTAAATATGACATTCAATGTATGTCAATTGGTTTTCTTGCTGATCAACAAACTCCAATGATTTGGCGTGGACCTATGGTTACCAGTGCAATTAAAACCTTTACTCAAAAAGTAGGTTGGAAGGATTTAGACTTTATAATCGTTGATATGCCTCCTGGAACTGGAGACACGCAATTAACTTTTTCTCAAGAAATTAAAATGGATGGTGCAATTATAATTTCTACACCTCAAGAAGTTGCTCTTCTAGATGTTAAAAGAGGAATTAAAATGTTTGATAAACTTGGAGTTAAAATTTTAGGTCTAGTTGATAACATGAGTTACTTCACAGGCGATGATGGTAAAAAATATAAAATATTTGGTGAAGGTGGTGTTAAAAGAACTGCAGAAGAGTTTGGTAAAGAGTTTCTAGGAGAAATCCCATTAAACCCTGAAGTTGGAAAATGTGGTGATGAAGGAAAGCCAATTGTAGAAGCTAATCCAGAACATGAAATTTCAAAGATATACTTAGAATTTGCAAAAAAAATTAAATCAACTTACTTTTAAAAAATAAGATGAAAAATCTAACTCTAATTATTCCAGCTAAAAATGAGTCTGCATCACTCCCAAAAGTTTTAGAAGAAATAAAAGATTATGAATGCAAAGTAATTGTAATCTTGGAAGCTTCAGATATTGAAACTATTGAAGCAATTGAAAATTTTGATTGTAAAATAGTTTATCAGTCAGATAAAGGCTATGGAAACGCATTGATTGAAGGTATGAGCAATGTAGAAACTGAGTATCTCTGCATATTTAATGCAGATGGATCATTTAACCCAAAGTATCTCAATGAAATGCTGAACACCTGTAGGAATAATTTAGACTTTGTTTTTGCGTCTAGATATATGAGTGGGGGAGGAAGTGATGATGACACATTTCTTACAACAATTGGTAATTTTATATTTTCGGGAATAGGAAATATTTTCTTTTCACTTAAGCTTTCTGATATTCTTTATACTTTTTTACTAGGTAAAACTGAATCTTTTAAAAACCTAGACTTAAAATCTAAAGATTTTTGTCTCTGTGTTGAAATGCCTATTAAAGCAAAAAGAAATAAAATGAATTTTGTAGATATATCAAGTTATGAAAGAAAAAGAATAGCTGGTAAAAAAAAAGTAAATGAATTTAGGGATGGTTTTAAAATTCTTATCTATATGATTAAAAATTTTTTTAAGATTTAAATTACTTTATCTTTAAGTCCAAAAGATATCATTAGCTCATTCCATTCTCTTTTAGATAAGCCAGAACTATTAACGTTAACCTCTTCACCTTTAATAAGTTTTTGAATTATAACTTTTCCTTTTGCAGAAACTTCTGTGCCACCCACTCTGTAATCCATAAATGCATCATAAGTTATTGGTACCCATTTTTTAACAGTATCCAACATTATGTCTGCATATACTCTTATTTCATATTGAGCATGACTATCCGCTCTTAATCTTAAAAAATTCATCAAGTTTAATAAATCTGTTTTCCAATACCACTGGGTATAAGTATTCAAAGTTAGATTCATTCTGGCGAGCTCTCTTGCTAACCCTTTTTTATTTTCATCAATAATTGATCCATCAAATCTTTCGTTAAGCATCATCTCATAATTGTCATATGTTCTATCAGCATCATTTTTTAAAAGTTCTAAAACCTCTTTTGCCTGCTCTCCTTCAATAACATCACCTCTTCCCTGTCTGTTACTTGACGATTGTGCAGCTAAATTTTCTGCTGATGGTAAATAAAATTCTTTATCTAAAATTGAATACCTTGCTGAGTACTCATTTACATTTGCCGTTCTATGTCTAATCCATTGACGGGCAATAAAAATTGGTAGCTTAACATGATATTTGATTTCACACATTTCAAATGGAGTACTATGCCAATGTCTCATTAAATATTTAATTAGACCTGCATCTGTTGAGACTTTTTTGGTTCCTTTTCCATAAGAGACTCTCGCTGACTGAACAATTGAGGTGTCATCACCCATGTAGTCAACCACTCTTACAAAGCCATGATCTAGAGCGGGCATTGCTTCATAAAGGATATTTTCAAGAGCAGGAGCGGTGACTCTTTTTGTTTGATTCAGTTGAGACTGCTGATCTTTAATTTCTTGTGTTTGTTCTTTAGTTAATTTCATGATTTTTATTGAATCTCTTGCAAATGCTTTTATATTAATAGTGTTGGCTTGCCAACTATGACGATAAACGAATTTCGTAATAACCATTACGGACGTGGGGGCAGTACCCACCACCTCCACCATTACAACTTATGGGGGTGAAATAGGATCGACGGGTGACTAAAGGCTATTCTTTCGTTCGGGATTGTTCCACCGTGACGGGCTAAACTTTAAATGCTAACGAAAGTTACGCTATTGCTGCATAATTAACTTAGGTTAATTATAGAAGCACGGTCTGGGGCACCGGGTAACAGAACGCCCCTAAACAGTAATTTTTTAATTTTTCTGCGACCAATAATAAAATGACAAATATTAACCTAGTTGATAAGTTTTGATATGGAATTTACAACAGAAATAAGAATAGCAACCGATCCTATTTATCAAAAAATCTCAAAGGTTATGCCTGAGATTGAGTGGTCAGTTCACGCTCCTTATATTCATAGAATTAATCAATTAAAAAAAGAAAAAAATGCAATCATACTCGCTCACAATTATCAAACCCCAGAAATTTATCATGGTATAGCAGATGTTGCTGCAGACTCATTGGCTCTTGCAATTGAGGCTTCAAAAACTAAGGCTGATATTATTGTAATGGCAGGAGTTCACTTCATGGCTGAAACATCTAAGTTGATGAGTCCTGAAAAAAAAGTTCTTCTACCTGATATGACTGCTGGCTGTTCTTTATCATCATCAATCACAGGTAAAGATGTAAGATTACTAAAAGAAAAATATCCAGGTGTACCCGTTGTATCTTATGTGAATACTTCCGCAGATGTAAAAGCTGAAACAGATATTTGCTGTACATCAGCGAATGCAGTTAAGATTGTAGAATCTCTTGGAGTTAAAAAAGTTATTTTTTTACCAGATGATTACTTGGCAAAATATGTTGCCTCACAAACTAATGTTGAAATTATTGCTTGGAAAGGTATTTGCATGGTTCATGACCAGTTCACTGAAAAAGAAATACATGATATCAGGGCAAGAAACCCTGGTATTAAAATAATAGCCCACCCAGAATGCCCACCTGATGTAATTAAAGCAAGTGACTTTGCTGGATCAACTGGTGGAATGATTAGATATGTTAAGGACAATCAACCTAAAAAAGTTATGATGGTTACTGAATGTTCAATGAGTGATAATATTCAAGTAGAAAACCCAAATGTAGAATTTATTAGACCATGTAACCTTTGCCCTCATATGAAAAAAATTACATTACCAAAAATTTTAGATTGCCTGGAAAATGAAACTGGTGAAATCATAATGGATAAAGAGACAATAGAAAAAGCAAAAATTCCTGTTGAAAGAATGGTTGCGATCGGCAGATAATAAAAGTGTCTCAAATTAAATTAAGCAATTATTATATCAAGAATGTTGTAAAGCTTGCTTTAAATGAAGATCTATATCCCTCTGGTGATATTACCTCCAACTTAGTTAAAAATAGCAAAATAATAAAAGTTAAATTAATTTCTAATCAACAAGCAGTAGTTGCTGGATTAGAGTTTGCAAAACAAACATTTAAATTAATAGATGATAAAATTAAATTTATAATTAAAAAAAAAGAAGGCTCCTTAATTACTAAGAATGATATAATAGCTACAATTGAGGGTAAGGCTGAAAATATTCTAATTGGTGAAAGAGTTGCTTTAAATTTTATGAGTCATGTCTCTGGAATTGCCACTAAAACTAATCAATTTGTTAAATTGGTTAATAAAAAGTGTAAAATTTGCTGTACTAGAAAAACGATACCAACCTTAAGGGTAATACAAAAATATGCTGTTAAGTTAGGTGGTGGTACAAACCATAGATTCAACTTAAGTGATGAATTTCTTATTAAAGATAATCACATTGCAAGCTCTGATATTAAAACTTTAGTGTCTCTTGCAATCAAAAGTAAAAAAGGAAGAAAAATCACAGTTGAAGTTGATAGTTTAAATCAGCTTAAACAAATAATGGGTTTAAAATTTAATACTGTTTTGTTTGATAATATGGGCAACAAAACACTTAAAGCTGGTGTTAAATTAGCCAAAAAACATTACGAGACAGAAGCTTCAGGAAATGTAACCCTAAAATCAGTTAAAAAAATTGCAGCAACTGGTGTTGATAGAATTTCTATTGGTAGCATCACTCATAGTGTGCCTGCTATAGATTTTAAATTAGAAATTTAATTTTTTTTAGACAGCTCTGCTTGTGCAGCAGCTAATCTTGCTATTGGAACTCTATATGGTGAGCAAGAAACATAATCTAAACCTGCATTTGCACAAAAGTGAATACTTTTAGGGTCTCCACCATGTTCTCCACAAATTCCAAGTTTAATTTTTTTATTTGTTTTTCTTCCTTTTTCAACTGCAATTTCTATTAAATCACCTACTCCATCATCTATAGAGATAAATGGGTCTATAGAAAAAATCTTATTATCAAGATAATCATTTAAAAATTTACCACTATCATCTCTACTTAAACCAAATGTTGTTTGAGTTAAGTCATTAGTTCCAAAACTAAAGAACTCCGCATGTTTAGCTATATCATCTGCTTTGATGGCTGCTCTTGGTAACTCAATCATGGTTCCAACTAAATAATCAACTTTAACTTTTTTATCTTTTTGAACTTCTTTTGCAACTCTTACAACTAAGTCCTTCATTATTCTAATTTCAGCTTCAGTTGATACTAGAGGGATCATAATCTCCGGAAATGCTGACTTAATTTTTTTTATTTTAAGTTCAGACAAAGCTTCAAAAATTGCTCTACATTGCATTTCATAAATTTCTGGAAATGAAATTCCTAATCTACATCCTCTATGTCCTAACATCGGATTTTGTTCATGTAGTTCATTAATTCTAGATTCAATTTCTTTTAAAGGAAGACCTACGACAGTTGCAACATCATTAATTTCTTTTTCAGTTTTAGGAAGAAACTCATGCAATGGTGGGTCTAATAACCTTACAGTAACTGGCAGGCCATTCATAATTTTAAATATTTTGACAAAATCTTTTCTTTGATGTGGTAAAAGTTTTGCTAGAGCTTTATTTCTATCTTCCACTGTTTTTGATAAAATCATTTCTCTAACAGATAAAATTCTCTCTTCATCAAAAAACATATGCTCTGTTCTACAAAGACCAATACCTTCTGCCCCAAAGTCTCGTGCTGTTTTAGTATCAAGTGGTGTTTCTGCGTTAGTTCTAACTTTTAATTTTCTAAAACCATCTGCCCAACTCATTAGTTTTGAGAAGTCCCCAGAAATTTCTGGTTTAACTGTTGGTACTTCTCCTAAGATAATTCTACCTGTTGAGCCATCAATTGTAATGATATCACCTTCTTTAACTTCGATAGAGGATGTTTTAAAAGTTTTAGCTTCATAGTTAATATCAATTTCACTAGAGCCAGATACACAAGGTCTACCCATACCTCTTGCAACAACAGCAGCATGACTAGTCATTCCACCTCTTGCAGTTAAAATTCCTTTAGCAGCATGCATTCCATGAATATCTTCTGGGGATGTTTCAACTCTTACCAAAATAGTGTCTTGCATCATATCGTTTAATCTTTCTGCTTCTTCAGATGAAAAAACAACTTTACCACTAGCTGCACCAGGTGAGGCAGGTAATCCATTCGCTATAACATTAACTGAACTTCTTTCGTCTAATGTGGGGTGTAATAAAGTATCCAAAGAAGCTGGGTCTACTCTCATCACTGCTTCTTTTTTTGAAATTAATTTTTCTTTAACCATATCTACTGCAATTCTAACTGCAGATTTTGAAGTTCTCTTTCCAGATCTTGTCTGCAGCATCCACAATTTATTATTTTCAACTGTAAATTCTACGTCTTGCATATCTTTGTAATATTTTTCTAAAACTTTTAGAATTTTATCTAGTTGTTTGAAAACCTTTGGCATAGATTCTTCCATTGAAGCTTCTTTTACCTTTGCATCTTTTCTTGCTTTTTTGGTTATATACTGAGGAGTTCTTGTTCCTGCTACAACATCTTCTCCTTGAGCATTAATTAAATATTCACCATAAACTTCATTAACACCATCTGATGGATTTCTTGTGAAGACAACACCAGTTGCACAATCATCACCCATATTACCAAACACCATAGACTGAACATTAACTGCTGTTCCCCATTCTGAAGAGATCTGGTTTAATTTTCTGTAGACTTTTGCTCTATTACTTTCCCAAGATAAAAATACCGCGCTAATTGCACCAAGTAATTGCTCATATACATTTTGAGGAAAATCTTTTTTAGTCTGATCCTTAACAACTTTTTTAAAATCATTAATTAACCCTTCCCAATCATTTTCATCTAAATCTGTATCAAGTAGAACACCTTTGGTTAGTTTGTAGTTTTCAATTAATTCTTCAAAATGATAACCTTCAACTCCCATTACAACATTTCCATACATTTGGATAAATCTTCTGTAGCTATCTTTTGCAAATCTCATGTTGGAAGTTTTATTTGCAAGTGCAATTACTGTTTTATCGTTCAAACCTAAATTTAAAATTGTGTCCATCATACCAGGCATAGAAACTCTAGCACCAGATCTAACAGATAGTAATAACGGATTTTTTAAATCACCAAATTTTTTCCCGACTTCTTTTTCGATAATTTTTAATTCTTTTTTTATAGTACTAACTATTTGTGAATTTAATTTTTTCTTATCTTTATAAAATAATTCACACACTTTAGTTGAGATGGTAAATCCTGGTGGAACAGGTAAACCTATTCTTCCCATTTCAGAAAGATTTGCACCTTTTCCACCCAAAAAGTTTTTTGGGTTTTTTATTTTTTTTGAGTCCTTAGACTTGAAGTTTAAAATTAATTTATTCACTATTTGGTCCCAATATTTGAAAAGTTTATGTAGCTATCAAAGGTTCTACATAACATTTGTAAAAGTTCCAATCTGTTTTTTTTGATACTTTTATCT
>CAJQSF010000034.1 GCA_905612495.1 uncultured Candidatus Pelagibacter sp. | reverse complement strand
AAAAAAATTTTACGACACTAAAAAACAGACGATATTGACAAGAATATTAATTTATTGATAGTAGGAGGAAGTCAAGGGGCAAAGATATTTGATACATTGATTAAACCTTCAATAATTGAATTATCAAAAAAATTTAATTTAAAAGTCTATCAACAGACTAATTTATTTAATTTTGAAAATTTAAGAAAATTTTACAAAGATAACAATATTGATTGTGAATTATTTGATTTTAATGAGGATATTTCAAATCTTATGAGTAGATCCAATATATGTATAACTAGAGCCGGCGCCTCAACATTAGCAGAATTAGTCTTTTTAAATTTACCTTGTGTGGTAATACCATTATCTACTTCAAAAGATAATCATCAATATGAAAATGCCTTTTTTTATAACAAAATTGGTTGTAATTGGATTTTATGTCAGAATGAAATTAATGATAAGATTGTAGCAAATAAATTGGCTAATATTATAGATAACAAAGACGAATACTTAATCAAAAAAACAAATATGAAAAATTATAGCTATCAAAATACTTGGAATAATATAAATCAGAAAATTATATCTGTTATTAATGAAAATAGAATTAGCAAAAACTGAAATTATACATTTTGTTGGAATAGGTGGGATTGGTATGAGCGGCCTTGCACTTATAATGAAAGGGATGGGTTTTAACGTTCAGGGTAGCGATATTCTTATTAACAAGAATATTGAAAGATTAAAGAAAGATAAAATCGAGATTAACATTAAACACAATAAAAAGAATATAATGAGAGCCACTATTGTGGTTGTTTCTTCTGCTATTAAAAAAAATAATCCAGAGTTAATTGAAGCAAGAAAAAAACATCTCCCAATTTATCATCGAGGAGAAATGTTGGCTAATATAGTGTCTTTGACTAAAAATATTGTTGTGACCGGATCTCACGGTAAAACTACAACTACAGCTTTATTGGCTGCAATATTTTCAAAAACAAAATTAGACCCAACAATAATAAATGGTGGAGTTCTTAATGCAATTAACAATTCAGCTAAACTTGGAAAAAGCGATTGGTGTATTTTAGAAGCTGATGAATCTGATGGAAGTTTTGTTCATGTACCACCAACTTATTCTATTGTTACAAATATAGATCGTGAACATATGGATTATTACAATTCAATAAGCGATCTTAAAAATTTATTTATAAAGTTTATTAATAAAGTTCCATCATTTGGGAAATCATTTATTTGTATTGATGATAAAAACAATAACGATTTGTTAAAAAAAATAAAAATAAAAAACTTTTATACATATGGAATAAACTCAAAATCACAATTTCATATTATAAATATTAAACAAGTAAAAAAGTTTTCAGAATATGATTTAGAAATTAAGTTACCAGGAAAAAGAAATATAGTTATTAAAAGAATTAAGATACCTCTTCTCGGAATTCATAATATTCAAAATTCAACAGCAGCTGTTGCTGTAGCATTAACAATTGGGATTTCTCAAAATATTATTAAAAATGGATTGAAAGAATTTAAAGGAGTTCAAAGGAGATTTAACAAAATTTTTACACATCGAGAAACTAGTTTTTACGATGACTACGCACATCATCCGACAGAAATTAAAGAAGTTTTAAATGGAGTTAGAGCTGCTTATAAAAAAGAAGAAGTTATATGTGTATTCCAGCCTCACAGAATATCTAGATTAAAAGATCTTAAAAAAGAATTTAGCTTATCATTTAAAAAAGCTGATACTGTAATTTTATGTCCGGTTTATCTGGCAGGTGAAAAAATAAAATTAGGATTTAATTATAGTAGCTTTGCAAAAGATATTATTAAAAACTCAAAAGTTAAACTATTTTTGGTAAACGACAAATACGAATTAGCAAAGTTAATAAGAAGTACTATATATGGAAAAAAAATAGTTGTTGGTATGGGTGCGGGTACTATTTCAGCATGGATGAGGGAACTGCCAAATTTAATATAATGTTATCAGAAGAATTAAAAAAATTTTCAAACGAAGTTAATAGTAAAATTTATTTTGAATATGATTTAAAAAAGAGTAATTGGTTTAATATTGGTGGTAAAGCTAAAATTTACTTTAGACCTGATAATTTACCAGATTTGATATTGTTTTTAAAAAGATTTGGAAATAAAGAAAAAATTCACATTTTAGGAGCTGGATCAAATACACTTATAAGTGATAAGACATTTGATGGTGCAGTTATTAAACTTGGAAAAAATTTTTCTAACATTTCAATATTACCCAATGATGTAATAGTTGCAGGTAGTGCCTGTCTTGATAAAAAATTATCAGATTTTGCTTTAGAAAATGAAATAGGAAGTTTTGAATTTTTAGCATGCATACCTGGGACTGTTGGTGGTGGGTTAAAGATGAACGCGGGATGTTTTAATAAAGAGTTTAAAGATATTCTGATCTCAATACAGGCAATTGATAAAGAAGGCAGGGTTTTAACAATACCAGCAAATAAAGTTATTTTTAAATATAGAAGTAATGATTTATCAGATGATTTAATATTTCTAAGCGCCTCTTTTAAAGGTGAAAAAAAGGATAAGAATAAAATCAAAAAAGAAGTTTTTGAATTAAAAAATAGAAAAGACAGTACTCAACCAACAAAAATTAAAACAAGCGGTAGCACATTTAAAAATCCAATTAATCAATCCGATAAAAAAGTTTGGCAATTAATAAAAGAATCAGTGCCACTTGATAAAAGTTTTGGAGATGCTTGTATTTCAGATAAACATTGTAATTTCTTTGTTAACAAAAATAATGCTAGTTTTGAAGATATGAATAAACTGATAAAATTTGTTCAAGATGCAGTTCAAAAAAAAACAGGCATTATTTTAGAAAAAGAAATTAAGATACTGGAATAACTATGAAAAAAAAAATTTTAGTACTTTGTGGGGGAATATCCAAAGAACGCTTAGTAAGCTTGGATACAGGAAAACAAGTAGCTAATGAGTTAAAAAAAAATAAATATCACGTTATGACTTGCGAACCAGATGACACATTATTAAAAAATATAAAACTATTTAAACCAGATATAATTTTTAACGCATTACATGGTCAGTTTGGAGAGGATGGATATATTCAAACATTTTTAGAAGCCCAAAAAATTCCATATACGCATTCAGGTATAATTGCTTCTTCTATAGCAATGGATAAAGAAATTTCAAAAAAAATTTTTATTAGAAATAAAATATTAACTCCTAAATATATTAAATTTGATTATAAAAAAAATAAAACAAATATTATTAAAATTATTGAAAAAAAATTAAAATTTCCCGTCGTCATAAAGCCAATTAACGAAGGATCAAGTGTTCATGTATATATTTGTACTAAAAAAGATATACTCAAAAATTTAAAGGCATTAACGGTATATAATCAAATTTTAATTGAAGAATTTATTCCTGGTAGAGAGATACAAGTCGCTATAATGGGTGCTAAAAATTTAGGTGTAATTGAATTGGAGACAAAAAGAAAATTTTATGACTATGAAGCAAAATATAACTCTAATGCAAAAACAAAACACATAATCCCAGTAAATCTTAACAAAAAAGATTTACAAAAAATTACAACTATTACTCGTAAGGCTCATCAGCTTATTGGTTGTAAGGGGGTAACCAGATCAGACTTTAAGTTTTATAAAGGTAAATTTTATTTACTAGAAATTAACACTCAACCAGGAATGACTAAACTCTCATTGGTGCCTGAAATAGCTAACTATATGGGTTTAAGTTTTATACAATTAATTGAATGGATTCTAAAAGATGCATCAGTTAATAGATAAAA
>CAJQSF010000033.1 GCA_905612495.1 uncultured Candidatus Pelagibacter sp. | reverse complement strand
AACTTAGAGCTTAATGCTATCTCATCAAAAATGTTAAGTTTTTGGGAAAAAGATTTTACCTCTTCTATTGATAAACATTTAGATTTTTTAAATAAAAATTTAGAAGATCAGGATAACTACAGTTTAAAATTTTCAGAAATTCTTAAAAATATGGATGTTTTTAATTCAAATAATGATGAAAATAACAAAGATGATGATGAGAAAGATAACGAGCAAGAGAATAAGTCAGAAAATAATGATGACAATCAATCAGACGGAAAAGAAGATAAAAATAAACAGGATGAATCTCAGACAAGTATAGATGCAGGTTTTGATCTTAGTGAACAACAAATGAATGAACAACTAGAAGATTCTGAATCTCTTAAGGAGAACACAGAAAATGTAATACAAAAAACTAATTTAAAAAATACAAATCAAGAATATAAAATTTTTACGACTGAATTTGATGAAATTGCAAAAGCTGAAATCTTGGAGGATATAAAAGAAACCCAACGATTAAGAAAAAATTTAGATCAACAGCTTGTTGGTTTCCAAGACCTAATAACAAAACTTGCAAATAAATTACAAAGACAACTGCTTGCAAAACAAAATAGAGCTTGGGAATTTGACTTAGAAGAAGGTTTATTAGATAGCTCTAAACTAACAAGAATTATTATGGACCCATATAATTCACTATCCTTTATGAAAGAAAAAGATCTTGATTTTAAAGATACTATAGTAACTTTATTAATTGATAATTCGGGGTCAATGCGTGGACGCCCTATAACAATCGCAGCACTTTGTGCGGATATATTGTCTAGAACTTTGGAAAGATGCTCTGTAAAGGTCGAGGTATTAGGGTTTACCACGAAAAACTGGAAAGGTGGGAAAAGTAGAGAGGCTTGGGCCAAAACTGATAAGCCAAAAAATCCTGGAAGACTTAATGATTTAAGACACGTAATATATAAAGGTGCGGATACTCACTGGAGGCAAGCTAAAAATAATATAGGTTTAATGCTTAAGGAAGGGATGTTAAAAGAAAATATAGATGGAGAAGCTATATCTTGGGCTTACAACAGAATTAAAAAAAGAAAAGAAGAAAGAAAAATTTTAATGGTCATTTCGGATGGTGCACCAGTAGATGATTCTACTTTGTCTGTTAATTCAGGTGATTTTCTAGAGAAACATCTAAAAAAAATGGTCAAATTTATAGAAACCAAAAGTGATGTCGAAATTTTAGCCATAGGTATTGGTCACGATGTTTCTAGGTATTATGATAAGGCTATCAAGATAACGGATGTAAATGAACTTGGAGATGTAATGATTTCTCAACTAAGTGGACTATTTGAGAATAAAAAAAAATTGCACTAAAGATTAGAAAGATCTTTATTATTCCATTTAATATTAACTTCTGCACCACTTCTTGTTTGTGAATTTCTACATAAAATATTTGCATAATTTTTTTCGAGCAAAGTTTTGCCTATGAAAATACCAAGGCCTAATCCTGATTTTGATTTTATAGATGATTTATATGATTTAATATATGGTTCACCAATATTTCTTAATACATCTTTGGGGTATCCTTCACCATCATCTTCAATGATAACTTCAGTTATGTCATTGTCACTTTTTATATTTATAAAAACTTTGCTTTTTGAAAATTTATTTGCATTCCCAATAAAATTTCTTAATCCATAAACAATCTCCATAGATTTATTAATATTTAATGGATTAGAGTATTGGTCAAAGTTTATAATAAAAATTTTTTTACTTGTTTCTTTAAAAGATTTTATAATTTCATTTATATAGTCAACCATGGTTAGATCTTTATCAATAAAATCATCTTCTACAGTAGGGTTCAATGTTAACTTTTTTAATATTTCACCACATCTTTCTATTTGACTCATTAAAAGATCTATATCTTTTTTAACGTCATTATTATCTTGAAATTGTTTTAATAAATCTGAGGATATAATTTTTATTGTAGAAAATGGAGTGCCTAAAGAGTGAGCTGCAGCAGCTGCTTGACCACCAAGTGACAAGAGCTCATGTTCTTTCGACATAATTTCTTCCATTTTATTTAAAGCTTCTTTCCGAATTCTAGATTCCTTTCCAAAGCTTAAAGCAAAATAGTTTAAAAAAATTAAAGCAACAATTAATGCCGTAGGCATTGAATAATAATAATAATAATCAACATGAAAATGTTCACTCACTGGGTAAGGTAGTGGTTGATTGAAAAAAGTAAGAAAAATAATTATTAAAACGGTTATACTAACAAGTAGAATATTACTTTTGAAACCTAAATATAATGATGAAAAAATAGCTGGAATTATCAAAAAAATTGAAAAAGGGTTTGCAATTCCCCCTGTTAAATAAATTAAGCAACTCAGCTGTAAAATATCAATTAATAAAAAAAGAAATGCTCCTTTATCTGATAGTTGTGTATTTTTATTAATATAAATTAAATAAAGATTACTCAGTATTCCAATTAAAATTATTGAGTTTTCTAAAATTAAATCAGATTTGAAATTAAAATAAAAATAAATCAAATTTATAGTTACGAGTTGCCCAATTATAGCTATCCATCTTAAGTTAATGTATGTAGATTTTTTTAAAGAAAAATATTTTGAAGTTTCGAAAAACCTCATTATTAGATATCTAGATTTTGAACATTAATTGCATTTGATACAATAAAATCTTTTCTTAAAGCAACGTCATTGCCCATCAAGGTATGGATAAGATGCTGGTCTTTTTTTAAATCTTTTGAATACTGAACTTGCAATAAGTTTCTTGTCTCAGGATCTAAAGTAGTGCTCCATAATTCTTCTGGATTCATTTCTCCTAATCCCTTAAACCTTTGAATGCTCATTCTCGATTTTTCTTCCTCATAGGCTTTAGTAAATTCTTTGGTTCCTTTTTTAAATTTTTGTAATTCTTTATTATTTTTTAAAATATAATTTTCTAATTCACTTTCATCTTTTATATAAATTCCTTTTGTGCCTTTATTAATTTTAAATAATGGTGGTTGAGCAAGATAGATATGCCCATTTTCAATTAATTTATTAAATGGCTTGTTATTAAAAAATGTTAATAATAATGCTCTAATATGCGATCCATCAACATCGGCATCGGTCATGATAATAATTTTTCCATACCTTAAATCTTTTAAATCTATATCTTCAACTTTTGGATCCAGGCCAAGGGCATTAATTAAAGTGACAACTTCATTAGATGACATCATTTTAGCTAATGATTTAGTTCTGTGTTCACTGCTATCTCTATTGCTATTTTTTTTAATTGCAACTTCCTCAACATAAGTATTAAGAATTTTTCCTCTTAGTGGTAAGACTGCTTGATTTGATCTGTTTCTCCCTTGTTTTGCTGAACCACCTGCGGAATCTCCCTCAACTATAAATAATTCTGTCCCTTCTTGTTTTCCTATTTGGCAATCAGCTAATTTTCCCGGTAAGCCACTTAGTTCTAGGGCTCCTTTTCTTCTTACATTTTCTCTAGCTTTTCTAGCTACATCTCTTGCAAGTGCTGCTTGCATTACTTTTGCTAAGATAATTTTAGATGTAGTTGGATTTTGATCAAACCATATTGATAATTTTTCACTGACGATACTCTCTACAATCATTCTCACCTCAGATGAAACAAGTTTATCTTTCGTTTGGGAAGAAAATTTTGGATCAGGTATTTTTGCTGAAATAACACAAGTAAGACCCTCTTTAATGTCATCACCTGATATTGTTAACTTGTTTTTTTTTAATAAATTATGTTCTGTTGCATATTTATTAATCACTCTTGTTAAAGCACTCCTAAATCCTAGTAAGTGAGTGCCACCATCTTTTTGGTAAATATTATTTGTATAAGGATAAATATCCTCACCATAACCTGCATTCCACTTTAAAGAACATTCAATTTCAATATTATCTTTTTTACCTTCGATATAAATTGGTTTTTTAAATAGATCATTTCCCGTTTTATTTGTAAGTTTTTCTCTTTTTTCATCTAAAAAATCAACAAACTCTAAAACACCACCATCAAATTTAAATACAATTATTTTTTCTTTTTTTTGGTTAAGGTCGTTAACTGTTATTTTTATTCCCTTATTCAAAAATGCTAATTCACGCATTCTTTTAATAATTATATTTGGAGTAAATTTTATTGAAGAAAATATTTCTTTTGATGGCAAAAACGTTATTTGCGTCCCAGTTCCTTTTGATTTTCCTATAACCCTAAGTGGAGCTTTTGAAGCCCCATCTTTAAACTCAATAAAATATCTATTACCATCTCTATCTATTTCTAATTTTAGTTTTTCTGATAATGCATTTACAACTGAAACACCTACGCCATGTAAGCCACCTGATACTTTATATGAATCGTGATCAAATTTCCCCCCCGCATGAAGTTGTGTCATGATAACTTCTGCAGCAGACATTTTTTCACCCTTATGCATATCTACAGGTATTCCTCTACCATCATCTCTGACAGTAATGGTTCCATCAGAATTTATTTTAACTTCTATATTTTTACAGTGTCCCGCTAAAGCTTCATCTATTGAGTTATCTACAACCTCATAAACCATGTGATGCAAACCAGTTCCATCGTCTGTGTCGCCAATATACATCCCTGGTCTTTTTCTAACAGCTTCAAGACCTTTTAAAACTTTGATAGAGTCTGCCTGATATGTGGAATTATTTTTCATGTTTTTATAATGGAAATTGGTTAATTATAACATTTTTTATTAAAAAAGAGGAAAATTAATTCCTTTAAGACGCATAAATTACTTTAATAAGACCTTATTTTAAAAAGATTTCCTAAGCTAACCAGTCTGATTAAGATTCCATCTATTTTACATTCTGAAACTAAGCATATTTTAAGCAGTTTAATTTTTTAGAGAAATTATTTATCTAAAATACTTTAAAATGCAGTACACACACTTTCCAAGTGTATGTACTAACATTAGGTTTTTTTATTTAAATTTAGTTTGAAAAAGTGTTCCATGCCCACCAAGCCAAGCCTAATACAACTACTACTTCCATTTTAACTCCTTTATTTGATTCATAAAAATTATAGCATATTTATACATTAAATAACAAAAGTTTGTGGCGGAGAGACAGGGATTCGAACCCTGGGTACCTTTGACAGTACACACACTTTCCAAGCGTGCGCCTTAAACCGCTCGGCCATCTCTCCAAAACTAATACTGTGCTTTTTATTTTTTTATATCTGCTTTAGTAAATTTTTCAGTAGAAGGATTTTTTTTTGTTAAATTATCATAAATCCATTCGTAAGTTTTTTTCATACCTTCTTCCAATTTGATTGAGTAATTCCAATTAAGAACTTCTTTTAATTTATCATTATTGCTAGACCTACCTCTAACTCCTTTTGGTTTTTCCAAAAGATAATTTCTTTTAACTTTTATGCCTGAAATATTTTCTGTTATATCTATTAATTGATTGATAGAGACTTGTTCATCACTTCCTATATTAAGGGGCTCTCTATGGTCTGAGTGAAAAAGTTTTAAAGTTCCTTCTATGCAATCGTCTATATAAAGAAAACTTCTAGTTTGTTCCCCATCACCCCAAACTTCAATAGAATCTAAATTTTTAATTTTAGCATTTATTACTTTTCTCGAAATTGCTGCTGGTGCTTTTTCTCTGCCTCCATCGAATGTACCAAAAGGTCCGTATACATTATGATATCTAACAACTCTAGTTTCTATTCCAAAATCTTCATAAAAATGTCTACACATTCTTTCACTAAACAATTTTTCCCACCCATATCCATCTTCAGGGTTAGCTGGATAAGCCTGATGTTCTTTTAATCCATCTATAAATGTATCTTGCTGTAGATCAGTATTATAAATACAGGCACTTGATGAATACAGAAGTTTAGAAACTTTATTAATTTTTGAGGCTCTTAATAAATTTGTATTAATTAATACTGACAACATACATTCAGCTTTATTATTTTCAATAAATCCCATACCCCCCATATTGCAAGCTAAGTTAAATATTGCATCAACATTCTTAGTCACTGTTAAGCAATTATTATAATCATTTAGGTCTAGAGAAAAATTTTTAGCTTTTTCAAATGTTTGAAACCAATACTCTAAGGGTTTAATGTCAGCACCTATAACATTATAACCATCATCTAACAGTCTTCTAATTAGATGGCCTCCTATAAAGCCACCTGCACCAGCTACTAAAATGTTTTTAATCTTATCAGACATCTGTTCTTTTACCTTCATTCATATCTACAAATGTCCATGGCCATTCAATTGTATTAGTATATTTGTTAAACCAGTATGATAAATATCTTTCTGCAAAATAGCCATATAATCTTTTTTCATAACCTTGTAAATCTTTAAAAAAAAAAATGTCTTCACATCTTAATAGCCAATCAAATACACTTTTGAACCACTCATTCATTATTTTCGGATTAGTAATAAACATATGATTGGGATTAAAAAAAGTGTTTTTATTAATATATTCTCTGAAATCATCTCTTTCATTTTTATCCAAGAGGTCTATTGCCCTATCAAGCTTGCCGTATCCATGGGACATATCAAAATGAAGTTTTATATTATGTTTTTTTTTATCAAAAATTAAAAATGGGTCATTTAAAATATTTCGGAATCCTCTTTTAATCAATTTCGTGAACTTGGGACTATTCACATATACTCTCTTGGCAACAACAGCTTCATAGTTTGTCCAGATTGAAGGAATCGAACTTAAAACATTATCTTTTAAATTTTCTCTAGTTATCAGAAGATTTTG
>CAJQSF010000032.1 GCA_905612495.1 uncultured Candidatus Pelagibacter sp. | reverse complement strand
GGTATAACTAATGAAATAGATGTATATTTAGTAAACTCATTTGGACAAACGCAATCTTTTTTTAAAATTTGCAAAACTGTTTTTTTAGGTGGTTCAATTATAAAACATGGTGGACAAAACCCCCTAGAAGCTGCAAAATATGGTTGCAGTATTTTACATGGTCCAAACGTATGGAATTTTGATGAAATTTACAATCTTTTAGAAAAATATAAAATATCTAGTAAAATTAATAACTCAAAACAATTATTTTTAAAAGTTAATGAAATGTTTAGTAAGAGCAATAAATCAAATAACTTGGAACATAAGTTTTCTACATTAGGTCATAAAATTTTAAATTCTACTTTAAGGGAAACGAATTTATATATTGATAAAAAATGAAATTAAAAAAACCTAAATTTTGGGACTATAAAAAACCAAGTTTGCTGTCTTACTTTTTATTACCATTAACGTTTCCACTAATTATAAATAATTTTTTTTTAAAATTTAAAAAACCTGCTAAAAACACATATAAAACTAAAACAATTTGCATAGGTAATATTTATATAGGAGGTACCGCTAAAACACCTTTAACAATAAAAATGTATCAAATTTTTAATAAATTGAATTTTCGAACGGCAACAATAAAAAAGTATTACCCGCAGCATGTTGATGAACAAAAAATACTTGCTAATAAAACAAAGTTATATTGTCTAAAAGATAGAAGTGATGCCCTCAATAAAGCACTAGAAGATAATATGGATGTTGTAATTTTTGATGATGGATTACAAGACAAATCAATAAGTTATGATCTGACTTTTGTCTGTTTTAATAATTTAAAAATGATTGGCAATGGTTTTTTAATACCTTCTGGACCGATGAGAGAAAAGATTGAGAATATTTCAAAATATGATTCTATATTCATTAATGGTAATAAAAATGACAACACATATTTAAAATTATTAATAAAAAAACACAATAAAGATATTCAAGTTTTTGAATCTTATTATGATCCAATTAATATTGACCAATTTGATGTCACCAAACAATATGTAATTTTTTCAGGAATTGGTAACCCTGAAAGTTTTAAAGAAACATTAACACTAAATAAAATAAATATTGTTAAAGAAATTATTTTTCCTGATCACTATAATTATACTCAAGTGGAAATTAATAAAATTAAATTACAAGCAAAAATTCTAAATGCCGATATTATAACTACAGAAAAAGATTATATCAAAATTGATAGAACTGAAAATAATGATATTAAATTCCTTAAAATTGAACTTAAGATTATCAATGAAGAAAAATTAATTAATTATTTAAAATTACGCATATGAAATCAATAAAGTATTTTATTCAATTTTTGATAATATTAATTTTTTTTTTAATTTTTAAAATTATAGGTTTAAAATATGCATCATATTTTTCTGGTAAAGTTGTATCACTTGTTGGACCCTTTTTTAGGCCAAAAGATTTAATAAAATCCAATATATTAAAAGCACTACCTAATTTACACCAAAGTGATTTACATAAAATTTATAAAAATATGTGGAATAATTATGGTAGGATTCTTGCAGAATATATTTTTATTAAAGATTTTAGGAAATCTAAATTTCAAGATAATATTGAAATTAAAGGACAAGAAATTCTAGATCAAATTAAAAAAAATGATGAACCTGTAATATTTATTTCAGGGCATTTTAATAATTTTGAATTAATGGCTATGCAAATTGAAAAGTCAGGGATCGATCTTGCAGCTGTTTATAGACCTCTTAATAACAAATTTTTAAATTTTATAATGGAAAGAATAAGAAAAAAATATATTTGTAAAAATCAAATTAAAAAAGGAATTTCTGGAACCAAACAGTTGCTTTCTTTTTTTAAAAAAAAAACATCTATTGCGTTAATGATTGACCAAAGAGTGTCACAAGGAGTTAAATCTAATTTTTTTAATCATGAAGCTCTCACAACTACTATACCAGCTCAATTTGTTAAAAAATTTAAATGCAAGGTAGTGCCTATCTATATTGAAAGAGTTGAGAATATTAAATTTAAATTAACCATTCATGCGCCACTAGTTTACTCAAATAATGAATCGATTGATTCAATTACCTTAGATTTAAACCGTTTTCTAGAAAAGTTAATTCTTAAAAATCCTGATCAGTGGATATGGTCTCACAATCGCTGGAAATAAAGCTAATTTTTATTTACTCTCTCTTTTTACTGCAGCTTCTATATAAGAATAGTATGGCTCTTGTAGATCTACATTCCAGTAATTTAACTCTTCTAAATTGATTATTTTTCCTGATATGGCGCAAACAACGTGATCACCTTCTTCAAGAATTTGAAAATTATTTGGTAAATATTTTATTTTAGCTAATTTTTTATTCATTTTTAGTTTATATGTTAATACATGAAAGTTGGAATAATTGGAAGTGGTGGACGTGAGCATGCCATATGCCATACACTAAATAATACAAAAAAAATTACACAAATATATTGCTTCCCTGGTAACGCTGGGACAGCCAAAATTGCTGAAAATGTCCCAATAAACCTTGAAAACTTTAATGATTTAAAAGATTTTATAATATTAAAAAAAATTGATTTAATTATAGTCGGCCCAGAAAAACCTTTGGTGGATGGTATAGTGGATTTTTTAGAGGCGTATAATATTAAAGTTTTTGGACCAAACAAACTTGCCTCACAACTTGAGGGCTCAAAAATTTTTACAAAAAATATTTGTAAAAAATACAACATACCTACAGCTAAATTTGGTATTTTTGAAGATATTGATGATGCTACAAAATTTATAATCAAAACTAAATACCCTTTAGTTGTAAAAGCAGATGGGTTAGCCTCAGGTAAGGGAGTTTACATATGTGAAAATCATGAAGAGGCAAAACTTGCAATAAAAGAAATATTTGAAGGTAAGTTTGGTAAGAGTAAAAACTTACTTATTGAGGAGTTTCTTAATGGTGAAGAGATGAGCTATTTTATTATCAGTGATGGTAAAACAGTAAAAAAATTTGATACCGCCCAAGATCACAAAAGAGTATTGGAGAACGATAAAGGAAAAAATACTGGAGGCATGGGTGCATATTCACCATCGAGATTAATTAATGATGAATTAGATAAAAAGATTATAACAAAAATAATTGAGCCAACAATCAAGGGACTTAAGGAAATTGGAACAAATTACAAAGGATTTTTATATGTAGGACTTATGATTGTAGATAATGAACCTTACTTAATTGAGTATAATGTTCGTATGGGAGATCCAGAATGTCAAACTATTTTGCCAAAACTAAAATCAAATTTAGTAGATATTTTTTTATCATGCTGTAATGAAAAGCTAGATGAAATAGAAATAGAATGGCATGATAAGAAAAGTTTGTGTGTTGTTTTATGTTCAAAAGGATACCCAGATGAATTTAAGAAAAATGTTTTAATAAAAAACTTAGATAAAGTTAATTTTGATGAAAACGAATATTGTTATCATGCGGGCACAACTAAAACTAAGGACCAAATTTATTCTACTGGTGGAAGAGTTTTAAATTTTGTATGCACATCCGAAAGTTTTTCAGATGCTAGAAAAAAAGTAGTAGATTCAATTAAGTCTCTTGATTGGGATGGTGGATTTTATAGAAAAGATATTGGATATAAAGTGATAGATGAATGAGAATAATATCTGGGACCTCAAAAGGAAAAAAAATCCTTGAACCAAAGGATATTAATACAAGGCCACTTAAGGATCTAACTAAAGAATCTATATTTAATATTATAAGCCATTCTAATAAATTTAATATACAGCTGGAAAATTCAAATGTATTAGACTTATTTTCAGGCGTTGGATCTTTTGGGTTAGAGTGTCTTTCAAGGGGAGTATCAAATGTAACTTTTGTAGAAAATTATGACAATGTTTTACCTATCTTAAAAAAAAATATTTCAAATTTAAACTACCATAAAAATTCTATAATAATTGAAAACGATATAATTGATAAACTAAATTTTAAAACTTTTAAAAAAAGGTTTGATTTTATTTTTATGGATCCGCCCTATAAAGAAAATAAAATATCATCTATCTTAAATAATATTATTGAATTTAATATCCTTAGTATTAATGGAATAATTATTATTCATAGACATAAAAAAATGAAAGATAAATTTCCAGAAAAATTTAACATTATTGAGGAAAAAACTTATGGTATCTCAAAGGTAATTTTTGGAAATTTTTTTTAAAATAATATTTTCTTTGTTTCTGTTTTTATTAATTCTACTGATGGCTGATCATAAGGATTAACATTTAATGCTTTTCCTAACAAAATAGTCTCCAAAATAAAAAAGCAAAATAACTCACCTAAAGTTTTTTCATCTCTATTTATTATTTCAAAACTTCTAAACGGTATATTTTTTTTCAAAAAAACTGTTTCAGTTGCTAATTTTTGGGATAGTTTAATTTCATCTAAATTTTTATTCTTTAAATAACTGTGAGATGATAAAATAATGCTTTTATTGATTTTATTAGCTTTTTTTTCTCTTACATCAAAAAAGGTGAAAAAGTTATTTTTTGGACCATCCAAGTAAAGTTGCATAACGCTATGATTGTCTTTTGGCATTGTAGAAATTATTGGTAAAATACCTTTTCCCTTTTTCCCTAAACTTTCAGCAATTAATTGTTGATACCATTGAAATAGGCTATTTGAACTTTCATCATAATTAAGGATAACTGAATTAAAAGTTTTTTTTTTCAAAAAATATAATGTATTATTTACATTCGTAATCAATGCATTAATAAATTTTTTATTTTTGACTAAATTATTTAGTTGTTTAAATTTATTGGCATTTAAACCCATAATTTCTGCTGGCAACATTCCAACCTCTGATAAAACTGAATATCTACCTCCAATAAAGTTATTGTGATGAATAACTTCAGCTTTTAATTTACTAGCCAGTGAATATAAATAGCTTTCTTTATTCTCAGTGATAAAAATATTTTTGTGTTCCTTTTTAATAATCACATTTGAATTAGATATTGTTTCAAGTGTATTCCCTGATTTTGAAATAATTATATTAAGTTGATTTTTATTTTTATAATACTGAGTTATTTTAGACTGTAGATTGTTTTTAAAATAAAATTTTTTTTTAATTTTTTTTTCTAAAAAATTATAGATAGACTCGGCACCTAAAACTGACCCACCCATACCCACTATATTAACATGGGAATATTTCATTAATTTTGAAATCATTGCCCTATTATAAGTATTTTTATAACTACGGCTTAGTGATTTAAGTATTATACTTTTTTCTTTTAAAAGTTTTTCTAAATTTTTTTTAATCTTTTTTTTACTTTTAATATTTTTATTTATTCTAAAATTTTTAAAATTAATATATTTAGTTAACATTAATTAGTATTAATTTTTTCACGTATCGACTCTTCAATACTTTTATTGCCTATTTCTTCATTTTTGGAATTTTTGTTTTGAGCTATTTCTTTTTTTATTTTATCTTCCATGCTCATCACTTCTGTTGATTCTTCTATTTCATTTATTAGCTCAGACGATTTTGGCTTAGGCAATTGATTAAATTTAGGCGGTACTACTAATGGATTTTTTTTCTCTACTAAGAATTCATCAGCATTAGTTCTTTTATTTGATGTTAAACCATCTTTCACACTTGCACAGCTGTACAAAAAAATTGCAGATATGCTTGTAATCAAGAAAAATTTAAATATTTTTTTCATATTCATCATTTTTATAAAATATTTCAGCAAATATAAGGCAAATAACTCCAAAAGTAATAAATATATCTGCTACGTTAAAGACAAACCAATGAAAACTCTTATAATGCAGATCTATAAAATCTGGTACTGCTGAATAATAAATCCTATCAAATAAATTTCCTAAAGAGCCTCCAAAAATAAATAGTAATGAATATCTCTTAAATCCTTTATTTTTAATTATCATTACTAGAATTAGTACAGTTATCGCTGAAATTAATAAGGTAATTGTATTGTATATAAGGTTGTTATTAAAAGAAAGTGCTCCAAAGGCTATCCCTTTATTCCAAATAAGATAAAAATTCAAATACTCAGTCAAATAAATATCAACAGTATTTTCTATTTGTGCTATTTTAAGAATATATATTTTAAAAATTCTATCAGTTAAAAAAACTGCTAAAACAATTATAAAATATAATACAGTTTTTTTAAAATTTGTTTTAAACATGGATCCTTTTAAACTGGGTGTCTTTTACATTCATTCTTATTTATTTTCCAACATACAGAACACTTTTTTCCTTCAGCTTTAGTTGTTGAGACTGCTATCTCATCTAATTCAGTTTCTAAAACTTGTGCATATGATGTAATACATAATTCAGCAAAATCTGTACCTTCAATTAAACTAAATATTTTTTTATTTAAATTTATTGTCAAACTTGCTTCTAGGCTAGATCCAATTTGTTTGTTAGTTCTTTTTTCTTCAATGCTAATATTGCATACATCTCTAATTTTTTTTAATTCTATCCATTTTTTATTTAGTTTTTCATTTTTAAATGACTTAGGAAATTCCATGAATTTTTCTAAATGGATACTTTTTTTATCTTGATTTATTAGTGTAAAAATTTCTTCTGTGGTAAATGAAAGTATAGGAGCAAACCATTTAATTAGAGATTCTAAAACTATATTTAGTACAATAATACTGCTTTTTCTTTTTTCCGAATCTTTTGGGTCACAGTACAAAGTATCTTTTCTAATATCAAAATAAAAAGCAGACAAATCTACTGTACAAAAATTTAAAAGTTCTTTGTAAAGATTGTGAAAGTCATATGATTTAAAATAATTTTTAAAATTTTCATTTAAATCAAAAACTCTGTGGAGCATATATTGCTCTAACCCTGGTAATTGTTTTATATCTAATTCTTCAATATCAATTTTTTTAAAGTCATCATTTAGATTTCCTAGCAAATATCTAAAAGTGTTTCTAATTTTTCGATAAGAATCTGCATGCTGCTCTAAAATAGAATAATCAATTCTTAAGTCTTCGGCATAGTTTGAGGAGGCAACCCATATTCTTAAAATATCTGCACCATATTTTTTCAAAATATCTTCCGGTGCTATTACATTTCCTACTGACTTAGACATTTTAAGACCTTTACCATCGACTACAAACCCATGCGATAATATTGATTCATAAGGAGCTCTACCCCTAGTCCCACATGACTCTAATAATGATGAATGAAACCAGCCTCTATGTTGATCGGATCCCTCTAAATACATTGATGCAGGCCATTGGAGATCTTCTCTTTTTTCTAAAACAAATGCGTGTGTACATCCACTATCAAACCACACCTCAACAATATCACTCATTTTATCATAATCTTCTGCTTTATACTTGTCTCCTAAAAATCTTTGTGGGTCATCAGCAAACCAACAATCAGAACCTTCTTTTTCGTAAATACTTGCGATGTTTTCGTTTACCTCATCATCGGCTAAAATTTCTTTGGTTGTTTTATGAACAAATATAGGCAACGGAACACCCCAAACTCTTTGTCTTGAAACGCACCAATCAGGTCGTGTCTCGATCATTGCCTTTATTCTCTCCCTCCCTTTATCTGGATAAAATTTAGTATCATCAAGCGCCTTTAGCGCTTTTTTTCTTAGACCATGACTTTCCATGGAAATGAACCATTGTGGAGTGGCTCTATGAACAAGTGGTGCTTTTGATCTCCATGAATGTGGGTAAGAATGGATTAATTCACCATTAGATAACAATTTTTTTTGTTCTTTTAATTTTTCAATAATAATTGGGTTTGCTTTAAAAATATGAGTTCCTTCAAACAGTGGAATATTTTTAGTATATTTTCCGTCTCCATCAACTGTCTCAATTGCTTTAATATCGTGTTTTAAACAAAGGTTAAAATCATCTGGCCCATGACTAGGAGCACAGTGAACAATGCCTGTGCCTTGTTCAGTTGTAACAAATCTTGCTTCGAGCATTGGAATTTCATAATCATAACCAAGATCTAAAAATGGATGATTGCAAGCTGTGTCCTTAAAATCTTTTCCTTTAAATTTTTTGATTTCTTTGTAACTTTTAATATCACAATCTTTAATTACTGAATCTAATAATGTCTCTGCAATTATTATTTTTTTATCTTTAAAATCTCCATCATCATTTAATTGAATTACTAAATAATCTAAAGCTTCATTATAAGCTAAAGCTTTGTTTGCTGGTATTGTCCAGGGGGTAGTTGTCCATATAACAACCTCTGCACCTTCTAGTTCTTTTAAATTTGTTTTTTTAATAGGGAAAGCAGCATAGATCGTGTCTGACTTATGGTCTTGATATTCTACCTCAGCATCTGCTAATGCAGTTTTTTCAACTGTGGACCAAAGAACTGGTTTAAACCCTCTATAAAGACTTCCTTCTTTTAAAAACTTACCTAACTCTCTTACAATTTGTGCTTCTGCATCAAAGCTCATAGTGGCATAATGATTATCCCAATCACCTACAACACCTAATCTTTTAAATTGTGTTTTATGAACTTCAATCCATTTTTGGGCAAAATCCCTGCACTCTTTTCTAAATTCTGTTATTGGAACATCATTTTTATTTTTTTTATTTTTTTTGTATTGTTCTTCAATTTTCCATTCAATAGGTAATCCATGACAATCCCATCCCGGTACATACACCGAATCTTTCCCGTCCATTTGATGAAACTTAACAATTATATCTTTTAAAATTTTATTTAGCGCGGTACCCATATGTATATTTCCATTTGCGTATGGAGGACCATCATGGAGTATGAATTTTTCTTTGCCTCTATTAGATTTTCTTAACTCTTTATAAAGATCAATTTTTTTCCAATAGTCTAAGATTTCAGGCTCTTTATTTTGCAAATTAGCCTTCATGGAGAAAGCTGTTTTGGGTAAATTTATATTTTCTTTGCTCATTTTAACTTCTTTTAGCAACTTTTAGATCACTTTGGATTTGTTTTCTTAGCAGATTAACGTTTTTGAATTTTTTTTCTTTTCTAATAAATTTTGTGAATTCAATTGATAAATACTTATTATAAAGATTTCCAGAAAAATTAAAAATATGAACCTCTAATAAGATTTTTTTTTGGTTAAAAGTGGGCCTATAACCAAGATTTGCAATTGCTTTCAGTGATTTATTAGAATTTTTTTGTTTTACTTTAACAGCATATACCCCTGGCATTGCAATAACATAGTCCTTGATGTCTATATTGCAGGTTGGGAAACCAATTTTTTTTCCTTGCTGTCTGCCTTTTTGAACTATTCCTTCCATCGACCAATTTCTTCCTAATAATTTATTGGTTTTTTTTAAATTACCTTTTTCTAAAAGAGACCTGATGTATGTAGAAGAAATAACTTTTTGACTTAATATTAATGGTTTAGGTTTTACTATTTTATAATCATAAATTTTTTCATTTTTAATTAATTGACTAACATCCCCCGCTCTTTTATTACCAAATTTAAAATTATTACTAACAAATATATATTTTGCCTTTAATGTTCGAGATAAAATTTCTTTAATAAAAAAGTCAGATTTAATCTTAGAAAATTTTTTATCAAATTTTTGGGCAATTACAAAATCAACTCCCAGACTTTTTAGAATTATATTTTTTTGATTAATGCTTGAAATTCTGAAGTTTTTTATATCCTTATTAAAAAACATCTTGGGCATTGGTTCAAATGTTAAAACACCAATATTTAGATTAAATTTTTTCTTATAGCTATTTGCTAATTTAAACAATTTTTGATGACCCGCATGAACACCATCAAAATTTCCAATCAAAATTATTGATTTTTTGTGATTTTTAGAAATATCAAAATTTTTATATAGTTTCATTTTTTACCATTTAAGTTCTGTTTGAATAAAATTTACAACAACTTTATATTTTTTTGAAACTATATTTATCCCTTCTTTTTTAATTTCATCTTTATGAACGCCATTTGATATTATCATCGAATCATAATTTAATAGATTTGCTCCCTTTATATCTGTGTTCAAATTATCACCGATTGACAAAACTTTTTTTCCTTTGTTGTTAATTGACTGATTATAAACTTCAGGAAAAGGCTTTCCAAAATATACAACCTTCCCTCCCATTTTATCAAAAACCAATGCTACAGACCCCGCACATAGCTCTCTCTTGTCTCCTTTATCAACAATTAAATCTGGATTAGTACATATCATTTTCTTATTTATGTGCTCTTTTAATAACTCTTTATAATAGTTTAAATCTTCACCCTGTTCCTCAAATAATCCTGTGCACAATAAATAAGAGCTTTGTTTAATATCTGTAGTCTTATTTTTTTTAAAATCTAAAAACAAATCAAAATCTTTAGGTGGTCCTAAATGATAAAACTTTTCACCTAATAGGTTTTTTTTTAAATAGCACAACGCAGCCTCTCCTGACGAATACACATTTTCTCTAATTTCTTTATTCATTCCCATTTTTTCTAAAGATGACTTTACAGTTTTATTGGGACGTGGTGCGTTGGTTAAGAGAACATATTTTTTTCTTGCTTTAGTGATTTCTTCTAAAACCTCAATTGCATTTTTATGAATGTTTATTCCGTTGTGAATAACACCCCATAAGTCGATATAAAAAATATCATAATTCTCAGCAATTAACCTTAATCCGTTATTATCTAAATTTTCACTCATTGTGGGAGGTATAACTTATAAAAAGCACAATTTCTCTGGTTTTTTGACCCACATATTTTTTTTACTTAACCTTGAAATAGTGGGGCTAATAGCTATATGAGTCGCATATTAAAAGGAGAATTTATGAAATTTAAACCGTTACACGATAGAGTTTTAATACAAGTTTTAGACAGTAGTGAAAAAACTGCTGGAGGAATAATTATCCCTGATACAGCACAAGAAAAACCTCAAGAAGGTAAAGTTGTTGCTGTTGGTGGTGGAGCAAAAACTGAAGATGGAAAGTTAATACCAATGGATGTTAAAGTTGGAGACAAAGTTCTTTTTGGCAAATGGTCAGGAACTGAAATCAAAATCGATGGCAAAGAATACAGCATAATGAAAGAGTCTGACATTATGGGTATTTCAGGAAAATAATTTAATTAAAAGGAGAAAATAAAATGGCTAAAGTTATAAAATTTGACTCTGAAGCAAGAGCTGCAATGATAAGAGGTGTTGATATCCTTGCAAACACAGTAAAAGTTACACTTGGACCAAAAGGTAGAAATGTTGTTATTGATAAATCTTATGGTGCACCAAGAATTACTAAAGATGGTGTTTCAGTTGCTAAAGAAATAGATTTAGAAGATAAATTCGAAAACATGGGTGCTCAAATGGTTAAGGAAGTTGCTAGCAAAACAAATGAGGAAGCTGGTGACGGAACAACTACAGCAACTATTTTAGCACAAGCGATAGTTAAAGAAGGTGTTAAATATGTGACTGCTGGTATGAACCCTATGGACGTTAAAAGAGGGATTGATGCGGCAGTAGAACATGTTAAAGGCAGTCTAATTGCTTCAGCTAAAAAAGTAAAAGATAGTGATGAAATTGCGCAAGTTGGTACTATTTCATCAAATGGTGATAAAGAAATTGGTAACATGATTGCAAAAGCGATGCAAAAAGTTGGTAATGAGGGTGTTATCACTGTTGAGGAAGCAAAAGGAATAGAAACTGAGTTAGATGTTGTTGAAGGTATGCAGTTTGATAGAGGATATTTATCACCATACTTTATCACTAACGCTGATAAAATGACTACTGAGTTAGAAAATCCTTTTATTCTATTACATGAAAAGAAATTAACTAACTTACAGCCAATGGTTCCACTTTTAGAAGCTATTGTTCAAGCTGGACGACCACTAATGATTATTTCAGAAGATGTTGAGGGTGAAGCTCTTGCAACTCTTGTTGTAAACAAACTTAGAGGTGGTTTAAAAGTTGTTGCTGTTAAAGCTCCAGGTTTTGGTGATAGAAGAAAATCAATGCTTGATGATATCGCAATCTTAACAGGTGGTCAGGTTATTTCTGAAGACATCGGAGTTAAGCTTGAGAATGTTAAACTTACTGATCTTGGTTCTTGTAAAAGAGTAAAGGTTGATAAAGATAACAGTACTATCATTAGTGGTAGTGGTAAAAAATCTGAGATTGAAGCTAGATGTGCTCAAATTAAACAACAAGTTGGTGAAACAACTTCTGATTATGACAGAGAAAAACTTCAAGAAAGACTAGCAAAACTTGCTGGTGGAGTTGCTATAATCAAAGTTGGTGGTGCAACCGAAGTTGAAGTTAAAGAAAGAAAAGATAGAGTTGAAGATGCTCTTAACGCAACTAGAGCTGCTGTTGAAGAAGGAATAGTAGTTGGTGGTGGTTGTGCTCTTTTATACGCTTCACAAAGTCTAAGCTCACTTAAAGTTAAAGGAGACGATCAAAAAGCTGGAGTCACATTGGTGGCTAAAGCCTTACAAGCTCCTATTAGACAAATAACTTTAAATGCTGGAGTTGACGGTTCAGTTGTGGTTGGAAAATTACTTGAGCAAAGCAAAAAGAGCATAGGTTTTGACGCTCAGAATGAAGAGTATGTTGATATGTTTGCAAAAGGTATCATAGATCCTGTTAAAGTTGTGAGAACAGCTTTACAAGATGCTGCTTCAATTGCTGGATTACTTGTAACTACTGAAGCCATGATTGCTGACAAACCAGATGATAAAGATGCTGGTGCTGGTGGAATGCCTGGTGGAATGCCTGGCGGCATGGGCGGCATGGGCGGCATGGGCGGAATGGGAATGTAGTCCCGTCTATCTAGACTTAAAATTATAAAAACCCCCGTTGTTTAACACTCCGGGGGTTTTTTTATGTCTGCACTATAGATAAACGTTGGATGAACAAATAGATGAACGTTAGATGAACAATTTTAAAAAAAGATAAGTAAATTAAGACTTATTGAACTAGTGAATGAGAATGTAATTCCCTTCCAATCTCTAGTTACCTAGAAAAATTTAAAACTCTCAGAATGAAAGTTTTGGGAGTTTTTTTTAGCTAATTATATTCCTTAAATCTAAATATTCATATTTTATCAATAAGCAAATTATTGTGAAAATAATAGTCGTAATACCAATGGAATAAAAAACCTTTTTAAGAATTTTAGGATTTTCAGGTGCTCCAACCTCATTTGCTGGGATTAAAAATTTTCTTTTTCGATTAACATCTATTGGTAATATAGAAAAAAATACCACTAACTGAATAATTAGATACATTGTCACTAGTCCAATTGTACTCAATTTACCCTCCAATATCTTTGTGATTAAATGCTATATAATTTTAACCTAAGTTAAAAGATAATAAGTTTTTAATTTATAATCATATTCTTAGCAGGTTTATATTTGTAAATGACTACTTATTGATCATTTTTTACAATACTATCTAAATGCAACCCTGGGTGCATGTCCTATAAAAATTTAAAACTCTAGAAATGAAAGTTTTGTATTTTTTTATTAAGCCGTTATAAGGTTGGATATGTCAAAAAGATACAGTGGAAAATCATTTAAAGATTCTAGTACTGCTAAAAAACCCAAATTAAGCCTGAAAGAAAAAAGAAAAAATAAAAAAGAGAAATCTAAAAAGTCTTAGACTTTAGCTCTTTTTTGACTATGTTTTTTAAAGGTAAAACTCTTAGGTCTATCACTTCTACTTTTAAACTTCTTCTTTGCATCAAAACTAGAGCTTTTTTTATCTGCACCAGCTGACGAACTTTCAGATGTTTTTTTCCCAAAGTATTTTGGGTTATTTGTGAAACCAGTTGGCTTCGAATCATCTTTTTTTGTAAAACTAGATTTTCCCTTGTAACCAAAACTTTTTTTTTCTCCATCTCTTGATGATGAACTTGATCTGCCGTAACTAGACGGTTTTGATTTATCACCAAAACTAGATTTTCCCTTGTAACCAAAACTTTTTTTTTCTCCATCTCTTGATGATGAACTTGATCTGCCGTAACTAGACGGTTTTGATTTATCACCAAAACTAGATTTTCCCTTGTAACCAAAACTTTTTTTTTCTCCATCTCTTGATGATGAACTTGATCTGCCGTAACTAGACGGTTTTGATTTATCACCAAAACTAGATTTTCCCTTGTAACCAAAACTTTTTTTTTCTCCATCTCTTGATGATGAGCTTGATCTGCCGTAACTAGATTTTTTTTCATCTCTGAATTTTCTTTTTTTGTTATATGGAGCTTTTCCTTTTCTGCTTCCTCTTGAATCTCCTTTTGCTCCACGTGGCGCAGGTTTAAAGTTTGGATCAATTAATTTACTAATTTCATTCCACATTGATCTATCATCAGGAGTTAAAAAAGTTAAAGCAGAACCTTCCGTTCCTGCTCTAGCAGTTCTTCCAATTCTATGCACATAATCTTCTGGTACTTGTGGAAGATCATAATTTATTACATGTTGAATTAGAGGAATATCCAATCCTCTTGCAGCAACATCAGTTGCAATTAATATTCTCTTAAGACCTTTTCTGAATGAAGTAATTACACGATCTCTTTTACTTTGACGAAGGTCTCCATGAATAGCATCAGCTGAATGACCTTCTTCTTTGAGACGCTTAACCATTTTATCAGCACCTCTTTTAGTTTTTACAAAAACTAAAATTGATCCTTTTCTTGCTATAAATTGGTCTACTAGCTCATCATATTTATTTTCTTTAAAGACCTGAAGAGTTTCTTGTTTAATTTTTGCAATAGGAACTGAAGTTGATCCTGTAGAAATTCTTTCAGGCTTATTTAAGTATCTTTCAGAAATTCTAACAATATTTTGTGGTAAGGTTGCAGAAAACAATAAAGTTTGATGATCTTTTGGAACAAATTTTAAAATCATCTCTATTTGTGGTGTAAAACCCATGTCCAACATTCTGTCAGTTTCATCTAATACTAAGTATTTTGTAGCTGATAAGTTTAGACTTTTTCTTTTTAAGTGGTCATTAATTCTTCCTGGCGTTCCAACAATTATTCTAGATCTGTTACCTAATTGTCTAAGCTGTTTTTGCATTGCCTCTCCACCAATAAGCAAGGCAGTTTTGATGTTAATCTTATCACTAATAATGCTTTTAATTGCTGCCATAACTTGGCTGGCTAACTCTCTAGTTGGACACATTACTAACGCAAATGCATTTTTATCTAATATTAATTTATTAACTAAAGGAATGCTAAATGCTAATGTTTTACCAGTTCCAGTTTGTGCTGTTCCCAAAACGTCTTTTCCTTCTAAAGCAACCGGAATTGCCATAGCTTGAATTGGTGTTGGCTTCGTAAACTTCATTTTTTCCAATGAATTTTTTAACGAATCTTCTATTTTTAGTAATTTAAAGTTTTCCATTAAGGTATTTAGATTTTTTAAATTTTAAGGAGATATGCTCTTAATCCTTTAATACATTTAATTTTCATAGCGATATCTATACGTTTTTTTAATAATCGCAAGAAGCGAATTTTTTTATTAAAACTGCTTTAACAAGGAAATAATCATCTTTTTTAAGTTTTCAAATGACTCAATTGATGTATAAGAGCCTCAAATTATGAATAACAATATTCGAAACATCACAATTATTGCTCACGTTGACCATGGTAAAACCACTATGATTGATACTCTTATGAAACAGAGTGGTTCATTTAGAGAAAATGAAGTTGTTGATGAAAGATTGATGGATTCTGGCGAGTTAGAAAAAGAAAGAGGAATTACTATTTTAGCAAAACCAGCTTCAATCAACTGGAAAGATTCAAGAATTAATATTATTGATACACCTGGTCACAGAGATTTTGCTGCTGAAGTTGAGCGTGTATTAAGTATGGCAGATGGAGCGTTATTGCTTATTGATTCTGCCGAGGGTGTAATGCCTCAAACTAAATTTGTTTTAGCAAAAGCTCTTAAGCAGGGATTAAAGCCAATTGTTATAATCAATAAATTAGATAAAGCAGACCAAAGAGCTAACGAAGTACTAGATGAAACATTTGATTTATTTGTAAGTTTGGATGCAAACGAAGAGCAGTTGGATTTCCCAGTTTTATACGCTAGTGGAAGATCTGGATGGGCAAGCAAAGAGGTTGATGGACCAAGAGAAAATCTTCATCCACTATTAGATTTAATCTTAGAACATGTTAACCCTGAAGACCTTGATAAAACAAAACCCTTCGCAATGTTATCTACTTTATTATATGCAGATAGTTTTTTGGGAAGAAGCTTAGTCGGAAAAATATCTCAAGGTACAGCTAAAGCTAATCAACCCATCAAAGCAATAAATCTTAAAGGTGAAATAGTTGATGAAGGTAGATTAACTAAAATTTTTAGATACGAAGGAACAAAAAAAGTGCCAATCGAAGTTGGTGAAGCTGGAGATATCGTTGTAATCGCAGGTTTAGAAAAAGCTAGCGTTGCTGATACAATTTGTGACCCAGAAGTAAATGAACCACTTCCTGCAACTCCAATAGATCCTCCGACTATGTCTATAACTATAAGTGTTAATAGTTCTCCTTTAGCTGGAACAGAGGGTAAAAAATTAACAAGTACTCAAATTAGAGATAGACTAGTTACTGAAGCACAGAATAATGTTGGAATTAGTTTTTCTCAAAATAATAATGTGGATGCCTTTGTAATTAGTGGGCGTGGTGAATTGATGCTTGAAATCTTATTAACACAAATGAGACGTGAAGGTTTTGAAATGACAGTAAGCCCTCCAAAAGTTTTATATCAAAAAGACGAAAATGGAAACAGAATGGAACCCATTGAAGAAATTACAGTTGATCTAGATGAAGAATTTTCATCAAAAATTATTGATTCGATGAACAGAAGAAAAGGTAAATTACTTGATCTTAAAGATACCGGTAAAGATAAAAAAAGATTAATCTTTCACGCACCAACAAGAGGCTTAATGGGTTACACAAGTAGGTTTTTAACTTTAACTAAAGGTACTGGTGTAATTAATAGAATATTTCATGGTTATGGGAAATTTGAAGGTGAAATGGATGGAAGAAAAAATGGTGCATTAATTTCAATGGCTAATGGAAAGGCTGTTGCTTTTGCAATATTTAACTTACAGGCTAGAGGTGAAATGTTTGTAACTCATAATGACCCTGTTTATGAAGGAATGATTGTTGGCTTAGCTCCAAAACCGGGTGACATGATTATTAACGTAATGAAGGGTAAACAATTAACAAATATGAGAACTCAAGGCACTGATGAAAACGTAGTACTTACTCCAGTTAGACAAATGTCAATTGCTGAACAATTAAGTATGTTAAATACTGATGAAGCTTTAGAAATTACTCCCAAATCCCTTAGATTGAGAAAGGCTATACTTAATCCTACTGATAGAAAAAAGAACGAAAAATCTGGAACACCACTTTAATTAAAAGATTTTCCAACAATAAACAGTCCAAAAGCAACTGCTGGGCCAATTCCAAAAGCAAACAATAAAGTCCCTACCCCAACTGTTCCACCTAAATACCAGCCAATAGACATTACGGTAATTTCTAAAGAAGCTCTAACAACCGCTATAGGTAAGTTTGTTTTTTTTTGTAGTCCTATCATTAGTCCATCTCTTGGGCCAGGTCCTAAATTTGCAACCAGGTATATTCCGCCACCTAATCCAACTATAAGCACAGCTATGATGGCTAACAATAATTGAAAAATATAATTTTCTGGTGTTGGTACAAACTTGATGCAGAAATCTATCATCAGACCAATGATTAAGGCATTTAGAATTGTTCCAATTCCAGGTTTTTGATTTAAAGGAACCCAAAATAGTAAAACAGCTATACTTATCAATATAGTAGTTATTCCAACAGAAAGTTTAATGTTTAAATGAATACCCTGTGCAAGAACACTCCATGGTGAAGCTCCTGCTGCTGAAACAATTAATAATCCTTCACCTAATCCAAATAGAATTAAACCAAAGCATAAAAAAAAGGATGTTGAAATTTTTGGTTTCAAATTAAAAGGTTTATCTGAGCTCCATGAAACTTTAGGAACATTTTTTATAGATAAAAACATGCCTTAAGTAATTATACGCTTTAACAAGAAAAGAAAGTCTATTATTCTTATTCTTATTATGAAAAAAATTTTTATAAATATCATCTTATTTCTTTTTTTTTCTACAAATTTAAATGCTCATATTTCTCACTATAAAAATTTTAAGAGAATTGAGATGGAAATTTTTAGAAACAATGAATTGATTGGATATAATTATTATTTTTTTAAAACTAAAAATGATGAAGTTCAGGTAACCAATCAAACTAAAATTACAGTAAAATTATTAGGTACCACTATATTTGATATTGAGGGCTATGGAGAGGAAAAATATAAAAGTGATAAACTAATTTCTTTTCGTTCTAAAACAAAACAGAATAAAAAAGAGAAATTTGTAAATCTTAGAATAAATAAAGAAAATAATAAATTTATAATCAAGGGCTCTTCATACTCGGGTGAGGCAAGTAAAAATAATATTATAGGAAATTGGTGGAATCACAAATTACTACAGGCAGAAAGTCAAATTAGTCCTGTCTCAGGTAGTGTTAAAGAACAGGTTATAACATTTGTTGCAAAAGAAAAAATTGAGCTTTATGGAAAAAGTTATGAAACTGAACACTTTAAACTTAAGTCCAAAAACCAAAACCTTTCTGACGATAAAAAGTTAAATTTTGACATATGGTTCGATAAAAGTACAGGTCTGATTATTAAAGTAAAATATTCAAGAATGGGTGAGTGGGAATACAGATTAAAAAGTTTTGAATAAAAATTTACTTCTTAATTTTTAAAGATAAATCTTTAGCACTTAACCAACCAGATTCAAGCCTTGAACCTACGAACCAATCAGCACAAGCTCCAAGCCTAATGGAACTATTCCAATAACTTTTAATATTTAATGGCTTAGAATTCGATGAATATTTCCATCCATGATTTTGGATATGAACAACTTTATTTTTTTTTAAATTTGTAAGCTCAAAAAATTTGTTAATTAATATTTTAGCATTATCTAGTTTGTTAATTTTATTTTTATTTATTACCTTATTTGCCCATTTATAAGTGCTCTGTAACGTCCATAAATCATAATCACTTTTAAATCTTTTTTTACTATTCTCGTATGCCGCCCACCCCAAAATTTCATCAGAAAAAAAATAACTACTAATATTCGGTTTTACTTTTTTAGTTACCATCATGACTGTGATATTGGCATCCATCTTAACTTTTTTATTAATAAACGAATGTTTAATATATTTTTTTGAGAGTTTTTTTAATTGAGGAAATGGGCAAGTTAATATCAAAGATTTATAAAACTTTTTGGTACCATCTGAAAAATTTAACTCCCAGATCTTATCTTTATTACTAATTTTTATAAGCTCAGTATTAAAAATGCAGTTAATATTTTTTAATAGATATTTGCTAACAGAATTATTTCCTTTGTTTCCAATTATCTTTGCGTGCTTTTTGTCTTCCTTTTTATCTTTATTTAAAAAAATATGTTTCCCTGGCCATTTTTTAACTATCTTTTTGGTAATAAGATTATTTATAAATCTTTTAAATTGAGTGCTTTTTGGGGAAATATATTGAAGACCATGATCAAAACTTTCACTCTGGTTAAACTTCTTATTAGATGACCTTCCTCCAGCACCTCTTGCCTTATCATAGACATCTAATGAATATTTTTTACTAAGAATGTGAGCGATTGTAGATCCTGAGATGCCCGAGCCAATAATGCAGAAGTCCTTCATTTTCCCGCAACAACCATACCTTCTATTAACATTGTTGGAGCATTCGTGGAATATTTAAACTCAAGATCGTCTGCTAAAGTTATATTTTTAAACATATCATTAAAATTTCCAGCTATAGTGATTTCACTAACTGGATATTTAAATACTCCATTTTCTACCATAAATCCTGTTGCTCCTACAGAATAATCTCCCGTAACCAAGTTACTTCCATGACCAATTGTTTCAGTAATATACAATGTTTTTTGATTTAACTTTAAAAGATTTTTGTACGAGATGGATCCTTTTTCAAAATATAAATTACTTGTTCCACCACTTCTACCATTTGATTTTAGATTTAACTTTTTTCCATAATAAGTATCAACTAAATAATGTTTTAAAACGCCTTGGTCTACTAATTTTAATTCTTTGGTTTTAACTCCCTCATCATCAAAATACTGAGAACCTAATCCTTTAATTATGTCAGGCTTGTCAAAAATATTTATTGATGTTGAAAATATTTCTTCATTTATTTTATCTTTTAAAAATGAAGTTCCTCTTGCTATAGAAGAGGCTGATATCGCACTTGCTAAAACACTTAACATTCCTTTTGAAATTCTTCTATCAAAAATAATGCTTATTTTTTCACTTTCTATTTTTTGAGGGTTTAATTTTTGGATTGTTTTTTTAGCTGCCAAAGATCCAATTTGATTTGGTCTAAGCATATCTTGTAAATGACAAGTGCTTGTAAATTCGTAATCTCTTTCCATCTTATTATCAGCATTTTTAGCAACAGCTATACAGGATGCTGAGTAAGACGAAGACTTATACCCATTTAAAAAACCATCACTACTTGCTAATATAAAATTTGATTTAGACTCTGAAAAACCAGTTTCTGTATTAATAATTTCTTTCTTTTCTAATGCAGCTTCTTCGACTTCTTTTAAATATTCGATTTTTTCTTCATTCTCTATATGGTCATCGTCATACAAATTTAAATCATTAATTTTTGTAGCCAATAAATCTTTATCTGGTAAAGAATTAAACTCATCTTCAGGTGTAATTTTTGTTGTTTCAATACACCTCTCTATTAAAGTTTTAATATTATCTTCTTTTAGATTTGATGATGAAATACTTGATTTCTTTTTACCAATATATGTTGTTAAACCAACTCCTAAACTATCTGACCTGTCAGACTCATCTAGTTTTCTATTTCTAAAATTAACAGTTTCAGAAATTGAGTGCCCTACTGTTGCTGTTGCATCTGTTGCGCCTAGTTTTTTTGCTAAATCTATACAAAAAGTTGCTGTTTTTTTTAAATAATCTTGATCTTTAATCATATGATTTATAATTGAGTTCCACCTACGGTCATTTTATCAATCAAAATTGATGGCTGGGCTACTCCAACTGGAACACCCTGTCCTGCTTTTCCACAAGTTCCAATGCCTGGGTCAAGCATCATATTATTTCCAATTAGCGAAACTTCCTTCAAAATTGATGGACCATCACCTATTAATGTTGCCCCTTTAATAGGAGCACCTATTTTACCATTTATAATTTCATAAGCTTCTGTACAGTTAAATACAAACTTTCCAGAAGTAATATCTACCTGACCTCCTCCAAAACTAACTGCAAATATGCCTTTATCAACTGACTTAATCATTTCTTCTTGAGAATATTTTCCATTTAACATCATTGTATTTCTCATTCTAGGAAGAACTACGTGCTTGTAACTTTCTCTTCTACCACTTCCAGTAGATCTGGTATTCATTAATCTTGCATTTAAACGATCTTGCATAAAATTTTTTAATATACCATTTTCAATTAAGACAGTTTTTTCTGTGGGAGTTCCTTCATCATCAATCGTTAAGCTTCCTCTTCTATTATGTAAAGTTCCATCATCAACGATTGTAACTCCTTCACTTGCAACTCTTTGACCCATTAAATTATGAAAAGCAGATGTTTTTTTTCTATTAAAATCTCCTTCTAAACCATGTCCTATTGCCTCATGAATAAGTATTGCTGGCCAACCTGGTCCTAAAACAACTTTCATTTCTCCTGCTGGTGCTGGTTTGCTATCTAAATTTACTGAAGCAATTCTGAATGCTTCATCACATACTTTTTTCCAATTATCATCTTTGAGATATTCATCGTATGACTGTCTGCCACCAATGCCATAAACTCCAGTTTCTTTTTTTCCATTTTTTTCAAGCATTACAGAAACATTAAAGCGAATTAAAGGTCTAACATCTGTTAGTGCTTCACCACCTGATCTAATTATTTCTATAGATTTATGTTCTCCAGAAAAGCTTGCAGTTACTTGTTGCACAATCCCACTTTTTGCTCTTGTATAATTATTAACTTCTTTTAGAAGTTCTAATTTTGATTGAAGTGATTTTTCCTCTATGGGATTAATATCTTTATAAAATTTTTCATTTGTTTTGGGTATCTGATAATTATAAACACCTTTCTTTGATTTCAAGGTAGAGCTTAAATTATCGGCTGATTGTTTTAATGAATTTCTTGAAATTTCATTTGAATGTGAATAGGCAACAACTTCACCTGTTACAGCTCTTAAACCATAACCTAAATCAGAACTATAAGTAGAGCTTTTAATTTTATCATCATCCAACACAATCGATTCACTCTTAGAATTTTCTAAATAAAGCTCACCATCATCACAGTTATTCAGGGTTTCAGAAATAATTTTTTCTGCATCATTTCTTGATAAATCTGTTTTGTTAAAAAAATCAGTCATACCAATCAAATAGTGGTTATAATTTTTTTTTCAATTGGTGAATTTCGCACATATACAAACTAGCTAATTCTGGTTAATTTTACTAATAAATAAAAAAGGAACGCAAAATGAAAAAATTTGATGAATTAATGAATATTTCCAATGAAATAACAAATATTTCTATAGATGAGGCTAAAGAAAAATTAAATGATCCAAACGTTCAATTTATAGATGTCAGAGACAAAGGTAGTTTCGAAGCAGAGACCATAGGCAATGCCATTAATTTAGAAAGAGGTTTGTTAGAATTTTACTTAGCAGACGGAAGCCCTTTAGAAAATGATATGTTTAAAAATAATCCAGATAAAGAATACGTGGTATTTTGTGGTCTAGGTGGTCAAAGTACTCTTGCAACAAAAACAATGCGAGATATGGGATTAAAAAATGTAAAAAATATGACAGGTGGAATGACTGCGTGGAAAGAAAAAAAATAACCAGTGAAAGTCTATTTTAATAATTCATGTAATATCTGTCGAGCAGAAATAAATTTGTATAAAAAACAAAATATTAAAGACATAGAATGGATTGATATTACAGATAATAAATCTGCTGAATTAGAAACTCAAAAAAATGATAAAACTCTTTTGCGTAGACTACACATTAAAGATGGAGAAAAAGTAATTGGTGGTGCAGAAGCTTTTTTATTAGTCTGGAGAAAAATTCCTAAATATAAATTTCTCTACACTTTTTTCAAAATACCCATAATTTTTACTTTATTTTCTTACTTTTATGAAATTATTGCTTTCTTTTTATATTTGAAAAATAGAAAACAACTTTCTAATTAAGTTTTTATTCGTTGAGAATAAATATTAATTAAATTATATTTTTATTATGAAATTTAGTAAAATTTTTTTGATAATTTTGTTTATAAGTATCTTTTTTTCTTCAGTGCACTCTTCTCAAGAAAATATTTTAAATAATCTTTTTAATCAACTTGAAAAAGTTAAAAATTCAAAAAGTGCGGCATTATTAGAAGAAAAAATTTGGTCGATTTGGAATGAACATCCAACTAATAATAAATTAACTGAAAGATTAGAATTTGGAACAGAGTTGATGCAATATGGGGATTATAATTATGCACTTAGAGTTTTTAATAATATTATAATTACCGACCCTAAATGGTCTGAAGCTTGGAATAAAAGGGCAACAGTCCATTTTTTGATGAGCCAATTTACAGATTCACTAGATGATATTAATAAAGTTTTAAACATAGAGCCCAGACACTTTGGAGCATTATCGGGACAAGCAAGAATCTTTATAAAACTTCAAAAATATGAAAAAGCAATTAAGAGTATAGAAAGAGCATTGAAGTTTTACCCATCATTTAAGAGTGGTGAAATGATACCTGAAATTGAAAGATTGATTAGAGAAGAGAGTATCTAATCTAATCTTTTTTAGCACGTTTCTTTGAAATCAGTTGTGTTAACGAGTCCACCATCAAATCTGAAGCTTTAAATATTTCATTGGGTTTAAAATCATGTGAAGAGTTTTTTTCTGGATTGGATTTATCTTCAATAATTATTCCCTTGTCTGGAGAGTTATCTTTTATATAGATTAATAATAGCCACTCTTCATCTGGAGCTTCATCCCATTTAATAAATATCTCACCAGTTTCAAACCTTTGGTCTATGCATCTGAAAATAGACATGTGTCTAGTTACATGACGTTTATTAAGTTGAAAAACCAAACTACTCGCACTTCTATAAAAGCTTTCAAGAGAAAGTTCTATTTTTTGTCTTTCTATTTTATAATCTTTTTCTTTTTGTAATAAGGTTTCTCTATCTTCATCCCCTTCAATCTTTACACCTAAAGCTTGTACTCTTTCTCTAATCTTTTGATCTCTTATAATTCTATATTTATCTTTTAATTTTTCTATTCTGGCTTGTAGTCCTGCATAATCATCTCTCTTTTCTTTTAAAGAAATTTTTTCAATTTTTTCAAGTTCCTTGATTTCTCTTATTCTAAATTTCTCAATCTGCTTCTCTAACTGCAATTGTTTTAAGAATTGTTTTTGTCTTTCTGCGTGTTCAATTCTAATTAACGCTTGTTCTTTACGTAAAAATAATTTTATGTCTTTTGATCTTTCTTTTTCTAATTTGATTTCATCTTTTAAGTTTTTTTCTTGAATTTTGGTTTGAATCTCTTCATCTTTTATTTTTTTTTTATAAATTAATATTTTTTCTTTTTCTTTTTGTTCAATTTCTTCTAATTTTCTTTTCCTTTTTTCTTCTGCTTTTAACACCTTATATTCAATTATTTTATTAGCAAAAATATCAAAAAATGCTTGAATATGTTTTTCCAAACTAAAACTAATCTTAAAATTAAATTCTGGTTTTAAAAAATATTGAAGTTTAATTATTCTTGAAATTAA
>CAJQSF010000031.1 GCA_905612495.1 uncultured Candidatus Pelagibacter sp. | reverse complement strand
TAAAAGTTTCTTGCTTAGGTAAACTCCCAATAATTGTTTCAATGCCTACAGGGGACATAATTGACATTCTGTCACCTATGTTAAGTCCTAAATTAAAACTTAATTCTTTACCTATTGATATTGAGTTTTCTAACAACTGATTTGATTCACCAATTAACTTACCTTTTTTAACAACATCAAGTTTTGGGAAATTTTTACTGCTATAACCCCTTAAAACTAATCCCTTGGTATAATCTTTACTAATAACAATAGCCTCACCAGAATTGCTAAAAATTAAATCTTTTGAAATTAGTTTTAAGTTGTTGTCATCAAGCTTATCTAAACTAATTGAGTTTTCATAAGGTTTAACTGTTACATGTGCGTTAAATCCAACAATTTTACTAATTAACTCTGTTCTAAAACCGTTCATTACTGACATAACAATAATCAGTACCGCTACACCTAAACTTATACCAATAAATGAAAAGATAGAGATTATATTTAAAAAGCCATCTTTTTTTCTCGTTTTTAAATATCTAAACGTAATTTCTTTTTCTAATGTAGAAATCAATTTTTTTCTTTTAGTTCAGTTAAAATTTTAGTTATTTGATCTAACGTTAAATTCCTAGGGTCTTTTCCTATTTCTTTAAACTCTAATAAGTCACCTTCTGATTTTTTTCCTATAATGATTTGATAAGGAACACCAATTAAGTTAAATTTCTTAATCTTAGATGAAAGATTTTCACTCATATCATCAATAATTGTATCAATATTATTGCTTTCAAAGTGTTTAAAAAGACTAGTAGCCTTATCCAGTGCAGATTTATCATTTTTATTAATCATTGGAATTATAGCGAGTTCATATGGTGCCACAGAAAATGGCCATTTCATAATTTCATTTTTCTCATCATATTTTGCTTCTATAATGGCTCCAACAAGTCTTGATACACCAATTCCATATGATCCCATTTTAACAAAGTCTTTTTTACCACCCGGAAGATCTACAGCTGCATTTAGAGCTTTTGAATACTTATCTCCAAAATAAAAAATGTGACCTACTTCAATACCTTTTGTAATCAGTCTATTTTCCTCAGATACTTTTTCTTCAAACTCAACTTTATCAAATTTTTCATCAGCAACTGAATAATATTGTTCATATTTTTTTCTTAAGTCTTCTAAAGATTGTCTATCCATTATTGAACCTTCACTGCCTAAATCAAAAACTCTTTTATCTGTAAAAATTTTACTTTCACCTGTATCTGCTAAAATAATAAATTCGTGAGAAAGGTTTCCACCAATAGGCCCTGCATCTGCTGCCATTGGAATAGCTGAAAGTTCCAATCTTTTAAACGTTTTTAAATAAGAAAAAAAGAATTTATTATATGAGTAAGCTGCATCTTCGTCGTTTACATCAAATGAATATGCATCCTTCATATAAAATTCTCTACCTCGCATTATTCCAAATCTTGGTCTAACTTCATCTCTAAATTTCCATTGTATGTGATACAATAATTGAGGCAGTGATTTGTACGATTTAATACTTGTTCTAAATATGTCAGTGACTAACTCTTCGTTAGTTGGTCCATAAAGCATTTCTCTCCCTTGTCTGTCTTTAATTCGAAGCATTTCATCTCCATAATCATCATAACGACCACTTTCTTTCCAAATATCGCTGGGTTGAATTGTTGGCATAAGTATTTCTTGGGCACCAATTTTATTTTGTTCTTCTCTTACTATTTGTTCAATTTTTTTCATCACCTTAAAACCTAAAGGTAGCCAAGAATAAATACCTGCAGAAGATTGCTTAATCATTCCTACTCTGAGCATTAATTGGTGTGATTTAATTTTTGCTTCTGAGGGATTATTTTTTAATATTGGTATGAAAGATTTTGAAATGTACATTTTAACTAATTATATATCTTAAATTTAAATATTCATATTTTATCAATAAATAAATTATCACGAAAATAACAGTTGTAATACCAGTACAATAAATAAATTTTTTTACCATTTTAGGATTTTCTGGAGAACCAGCATCTTCACCTTCAATTTTAACCGATTTTAGTCTATTTACGTCAATTGGAAGAATTGTAAAAAAAACTATCCACCAGATTATAATGTAAATTATAGCAAGGCCTGTTGCACTCATCTAGATTCTTACAAGATTGATATTTATAAATGGTCTTTTACCAGTCAATTCTTTGGCACATTTTCTACATGTAATTTTTAATGCATCAATTAAATTGTATTCTTGTTTTTTACTTTTTATAGAAAAGGTTCTGGTTGTTTTTTCTATTGCTTCTTCTAATTCATAAATAAATTCGTCAGTATCATATACGGGTAATCCTCTAAAAGTTAAAACAGGTCTTTTGTGAATATTGCCCTTAGGCGTAATTAAGATTGTCACTTCCATATATCCATTAGCAGCTATATTTTTTCTATCTTTAATTGATTGCGCATCTTCCTCTACACTCATATTTCCATCTAAATAAAGTCTGCCACTTGGAGCTTTATCAAAAACATGTGGTTTACCTGGAGCTAATTTTACAATATCTCCGTTTTCTACTTGAACGGGGTGTGGAACTTTCATTTCGTGGGCAAATTTCATATGTTCAATCATATGTCTATGTTCTCCATGAACGGGGACTGCACATTGAGGTTTAATCCAATCATACATTTCTCTTAGATCATCTCTATTTGGGTGGCCAGAAACATGAACAAATTCACTTTCTTCTGAAATAACTTCAATACCATCCCTAACTAATTGATTTTGTAATTTATATAATTTTTTTTCATTACCTGGAATAATTTTAGATGAAAAAATAACAGCATCATCTTTTTCGATGAATACATCTGGATGAGTATAGCTTGAAATTCTCATCAGTGCTGCCATGGGTTCACCTTGGCTACCAGTACAAAGATAAACTATTTTTTCTCTAGCAATCTTTTTTGCTTCACGAGCATCTATAGGTTCAATAACATTTTTCAAATACCCACATTGTCTTGCTGCCTTAAATATTCTATGCATAGATCTTCCAACTAAAGATATTTGTCTACCAGTTTTTTCTGCACAATAGAAAGCTGTTTCCATACGTGCAACATTTGATGCAAAAGAAGCCATAACTATTCTTTTTTTAAGGCTACCCATAATATTTAATAAACTTTTTCTAACATCTAGTTCAGAACCAGCTTTTCCCATGCTAAATACATTTGTTGAATCACAAACCATAGCAAGAACACCTTCTTTACCAATTTCTTTAAGTCTGTCAGAATTAATTTTTTCACCAATTAGTGGTTCTGGGTCAATCTTCCAATCTCCAGTATGTAATATTACACCAGCGGGAGTTTCAATTCTAAGACCATTTGGTTCAAGAATTGAGTGAGTTAACGTGATGTACTCTATTTTAAAAGGATCTAAATCTACCGTTCCATTTAATTGAACTATTTTTAGATAGTTAGTTGCATCAATATTCTTTTCTTTAAGTTTTTCTTTTATTAAAACTGCAGTAAATGGAGTTGCAAAAATTTTACATTTTAGTTGAGGCCAAAGATGTGCAATAGCTCCTATATGATCTTCATGTGCATGAGTTAAAATAATTCCTAAAAGATCTTCTTTTTTATCTACTATAAATCCAGGGTCTGGGTAAATCAGATCAATTCCTGGTAAGGTGTCATCAGCAA
>CAJQSF010000030.1 GCA_905612495.1 uncultured Candidatus Pelagibacter sp. | reverse complement strand
TTTTATATCAAATAGTAGAAAAATACATATTAAAAACAATGGATCAAAACTCTCCATATAGAAATGATTATCAAGCTCAAAAAATAAAAGTATTAATAAAAGTATAAAATTTTTTATTTTATGAACTTCTAATAATTGATTGATAAAATAAAAAGACAAGGCAAAGATAATAGTTAAAAAAAGATTACCCTTAAAAAATAAATTTTGCAACATGTAGAAAGGACCACCACCAGTGCTCGTTTGATAGTCAAAAAATTTAAAAACTATAATTGAAAAAAAGAGAGTAAAAAAAAGATTAATATTATTAAATTTAAAATTATCATAATGTCTTATTGAAACAAAAATAAATGGAATGAGATAAAATAATAAAGTCGTATATGATAAGCTAACAGAATTTGCTATATTAAAACTTCCAACTACCTCATAAAAAAAAGTAACCTTTAAAATAAAAACATAATAAAATGCAGGAAAAGCTAATATGGCACTGAGTAATAGATAGATTAAAAAAAAATTTAATTTAAAATTCTTTATGACAAATTCATACAAATAAAAGAAAGAAAAAAAACAATACACAGGTCTAAAATAAGAGGCTATTGCAATCATTATTATATTACAAATCATATAATTCATCTTAGGGGTCTGACTATCAGTATTTAGAAATTTAATATAAAAATATATTGACGATATAAACAAAAGAATTGCCAAATTTTCATCACCAGGCCAAATAGCAGTAGATCTAAAATAGGGAGATATAAAAAAAAAATTACTTAAATAAAAAATTAGAAAAATATCGATCTTAATCTTATTTTTTAAGGTTATATAAAAAATAATGGGTATTAAAATACAAAGGTTTAAAAAGAAAAATCTACCTATGGTGTCATCATAAAGTGTGAGATATTTTAGAAAAATTATAAAAACTGGAGAGTGAACACCTCCCTTAGCATTAATATCTAAATAGTTTCTAAGTCCATATAGCGTGTCTTCTAAAAAAAAATCCATCGCTCTTAAGTGAATAGTGTAGTCTTGTATTGACCCACCTGAAGAATCTTCACCAATTAAAAACCCAAATACTAAGCTTAGGTAATAAATAAAAAATATAGACGTGTAAATGATTGCAGTTTTGCTTAATTTCATTATTAAATATTATTATTAAATTTATGTGAAAATAATTGAATAAATATTATGCAAAAGAGTAAAACGCAAGTAGGATTTTTAGGTTTTTTAGAGACCATAATTAGACGTAATGCTCTATTATATTATTTTGTAAGAAATATTGTAATATACTTTAATATATTTGAAGAAGATTTCAAAATTCTTATTGCGCATTACAACAAAAAAAAGATCAATATTATTGATGTTGGTGCTAGTGATGGAATAGCAACAAACTTTTTTTTAAAAAAATTAAATGTAAATAAAATTTATTGTTATGAGCCACATAAAATTTTTATTAAAAGATTGGTTAAATATAAAAAAAAGAATAAAAAAATTATTTTAAAAAAATTTGGTATTAATCATACACAAAAAAAAATTAATGTTTATTACCCTTCTTTAAAGTTTTTAAATTTTACATTACCACTCTTAACATACACATTTTATGATAAATTTGAACTAGCAGAACAAATTAAGTTAGATTTTTATAATCATCAAAAAATGAAGACAAACAAGATATCTATTAATTTAAAAAAGTTTAAAATGATTAATTACAAAATTGATTTAGTTAAAATTGATGTCAATGGTTTTGAGCATGAGGTAATAAAGGGAATTTTGCCTCAAATTAAAAAAGACAGACCACTACTAATAGTTGAAAATAATAATAATTTAAGCAAAATAACTTTATTACTAAAAAAATATAAATATAAAAAATTCTACAATCTATCTGCAAAATTTAAAACACATAAAAATCAAAAAGCTTTAGATATTTTTTTTATTCCAGAGAAATAAATATGAAAACTATTATTATTATTCCTACATTAAATGAGAAAAAAAATATAAAATCATTAGTAAAAAAAATTATTAAAATTAATAATAAATTTGATTTATTATTTGTTGATGACAACTCAACAGACGGTACAAGAACTGATATAATTAAATTTAATAAAAAAAATAAAAAAATAAAATTTATTTTTAGAAAAAAAAAATACGGTGTTGGATCTGCTCATAAAGAAGCGTTATCTTACGCATATAAACAAAAATATAATATTGCAATTACGATGGATGCGGATGGTACGCATGATCCAAAATACATACCCAAATTAATCGAAAATTTAAAAAATCATCCAATTGTTATTACTAATAGATTCTTATCTAATAACTCATTACAAGATTGGCCATTCAATAGAAGGGTTTTAACTACCTTTAGATATTATCTGATCAATTTTATGTTGAATATTTCGTATGATACCTCTGGTGCATTCAGATGTTACGACTTAAAAAAAGTTAAAATAAAAGATATTTTATTAGCTAAAGATAATGGTTATTCATTTTTTTGGGAAAGCACTTACATTTTACATAGAAAAAAATATAAAATTCATGAAATACCTGGAGATTTACCTTTTAGGAAATTGGGTGATTCAAAAATGAAGATTAGTGATATAATAAGTGCTCTATTCTATCTGCTCATTTATTCTATTAAAAGATTTTTCTAAATTAATTAAATTATTTCTATATCGGGTAATGGAAAAATTAACTTTCCACCTTTTTTTAAAAATTCTTGTTCTCTTTTAACTATATGATCTTTAAAGTGCCAGGGTAAAACCAAAAAATAATCTGGTTTTTTCGTCTTGGCTTCTTTTTCTGATATTATTTTTATCTTTTGTCCTGGTGTAAATTTATTAAATTTAAACTTATTTACTTCAGCAATGTAGTTTAAAATTTTATCATCAATATTACAGTATTGAAGTAACACATTACCCTTAGTAGATGCGCCATAACCTAAAATTTTTTTATTTTGTTTCTTTAATGTGGTTAATAATTTTTTTAATAAGTATTTGTGATTTTTACACTGTTTAAAGAAATCTTTTTGTTTTGAAACTTCATTATATTTATTTATACGCTCACTTTCTAAAACCCAATTAATTAAGTATTTGCATTCTTTTAATTTTGATTCTTTTTTTGCTATGTCCAGTTCGATACTGCCACCATTAATTTGATTAAATGAAAGATTAATTATCTTTAGATTTGCTGAATCTAGTAAATATTTTAGAGATTTAAGAGAGTAGTATTCTAAATGTTCATGGCATATCGTGTCATAAGAAGTGTTCTTAATCATCATTGGCATGTAACTTAATTCAATATGCCAAATACCTTTTTTTTGTAAAATAGAATATATTTGTTTGGCAAAATCTAATGGGTCAGGTAAATCATAAAACATTGATATTGACGTAATTAAATCAAATTTTTTATTCTTAAAGAGTTTTGAGGAAAAAAAATACGGTAATTGATTAATATCATTTCGATATAAATTACTAAATTTATTTATCGTTGGATCACAACCAAACAATTTAAATCTCTTATTAAAAAAGGTTAAGAAAGTGCCATCATTACTTCCAATATCAAGAATGTTATCCTTGGGCTTAAGATTATACTTATTTTTTAAACTTATGGCCTTCATTTTTAAATGGGAAATCATGGATTTATTGAGTGAAGACATGTAGCCATAATTATCACCATACATTTCATTGGCGTCAAAATTATGCTGAAGTTGGAGTAATTTGCAGTTTTTGCAAATAACCATACTTAGTTCACCTTTTGTAATTTTTATATTTTTTTGTGGTGGAAAAATTCCAGTTAATGTTTGTTTACCCAACGAATAGACCTTGGTCAATTTGGTTTCTTTACAAGATCTGCAAGCTTTAATTTTCAAAATAAGAATTTTAATAAAATAGTATTTAGTAGTAATTTAAATATATAAAAAATTAAAGTTTTAACAATTAAAAAATTATTAATCGAGCAAGTGAAAAATATATTTATAACGGGGGGGTTAGGTCAGGATGGCCAAATATTAACAAGGTTGCTAAAAAGTAGAAAAATAAACCTAAATTTATTTGCTAAAAAAAATTCTTTAACAATACAAAAAACAAACATAATATATAATAATTTACTAAGTAGAAAAAAAATAGACCATATTTTCTCAAAAAATAAGCCTGATATTGTTTTACATTTAGCTTCAAATAACCCCTCTTTTCATCAAAAAAGTTATAAATTATTCTATAAAGACAACTATGTGGCTACTAAAAATATTTTCCTATCTACTTTTCAATCAAATAATAAAGCTAAATTTATATTTTGCAGTTCTTCACAAATTTTTCAAAAAAAAAATGGTGTAGTTAATGAAAAATCTAAAACTAAAATTACTTCAGACTACACGAAGTTTAGAATTAATTGTGACAATATGATGCTTAAATATAAAAAATTAAAAAATATAAACTATACAAATGCCATACTGTTTAACCACGACTCTAAGTTTAGGAATGATAAGTTTATCCTGCCAAGAGTTATAAAGGCTTTAATTAATAAAGAAATTATATTTTTAAATAAAATAATTAAAAAAAATATATATTCTGACTTCTCTCATGCTGATGATATTTGTTTTGCTCTATGTAAACTAATTCAAAATAAAGATAATATTGATAAAATCATCTTAAGTTCTAATAAAAAAACAAGCTTAAATAATATTATTAAATATTTAATCAAGAAAAATAACCTTGATATAAATATTATTGATTGTAAAAAAAAAGTTACCAAATGTTTAATTGGCAACAATAAGCTTGCTAAGAAAAAATTAAATTGGCTTCCAAATAAAAATATTTTTTTAGCTGCTAATGATATTTATAAAACTATGCTTTTAGGGCTTTAATTAGATATTTTTTTTCAAGCTTACAGTCTATATAACCTTTTTTAACAATATTTAGATACCTCTCTGTAGGGAATGTAAATGAAGTCTTTTTTGTCATTGTGTAAGTCATTACTTTTTTTCCATAATAAGTAAAATAATGTTTTTTATATACAACTGGATAATCTTCATACACATCTAGTTCTTTTTCATCGATTTTTGAAATTTCGAATAAAGCACCTTGCACAGTTGAGTTTTTTTTGCATTCAATATCAGCATACATGTTTCTAAATGTTAATCTAAAATTCTTCAGATTGCTTTTTTTCAAAAAAATACTATCTTTGCATCTTCTTTTCATTTGTGAGTGATGGAGGTTACTACCGTAGGCAAAATAAAGCATATTATTATCTGTCAACTACTTCTATTTTTTTTTTATTAATAAATTTCAATATTTCCTTGCCACATTTATCAATTTTAGATTGATCTTCTGAACGTATTACAATTGAAACACCTAATTTACCTGCTTGGAAAAATGGATAGCTACCTATCTCTACATCCTTGTTATCTTCTTGAACATTTGTTAATGACTTTGCAATTTCACTCTCAACTGTTTTTAAGCTTATTGTATGACTTAATATTGGATCACCACCAACTATCTTGTCTTTTAAACCACCAAGCATTGATTTCAAAATTGACGGAACACCTGGTAAACAAAAAACATTTTCAACATTAAATCCTGGCGCACCACTTGTTGGGTTTAAAATTAAATTAGCATTTTTTGGCATCCATACCATTTTCTGTCGTCCTTCATTAAATTCACCTACTTTATAATAGGCTTCTAATATTTTGAATGCTTCTTTGTGAATCTCATATTCAAGATTAAACGCTTTTGATATTGATTGAGCGGTAATATCATCATGAGTTGGGCCAATACCACCGGTTGTAAACACATACTCATAAGCCTTTCTTAGATGATTAACTGTATCAATAATTGTTCCTTCAATATCTGATATAACTCTTACCTCATTAACCTTAACACCAATTGAGTTTAGCCAAAGAGCTATTGATGTGGTATTTGTATCCTGAGTTCTTCCAGAAAGAATTTCATTTCCAATAATTAATATTGCAGCATTAACTTTTGTATTTTTTGTCATATTTGAATATACAATTTAAATATGAAATTTACCAAAACTTTAATTAAAGGGAAGCTTATCAAAAGATATAAAAGGTTTTTTGCAGATGTTAAATTAGATAAGGAAATTGTAACTGCCCACTGTCCAAATACTGGATCAATGAAAGGTTTATTAGATGAGGGTAATGAAGTTTTTATTTCTAAAAATGACAACCCCAAAAGAAAACTCAAATACACATTGGAAATTATCAAGGTTAATAAAAATTTAGTAGGTGTTAATACTCATTTTGCAAATAAAATTGCCTACCATGGCCTATCTAATAACCTAGTCAAAGAAATATCAAATAACGATAGCATAAAACCTGAGGTTTTTTTTGATAAAATGACACGGTTTGATTTTTTGGTTGAAAAAAATAAACAAAAGATATTTGTTGAAGTTAAAAATGTTACACTATTTAGAGATAAAAAAATTGCAGAATTTCCCGATGCTGTTACTACTAGAGGTTCTAAGCATTTAAAAACTCTTATTACAGCTATTAAAAAGGGTTATAATTCTTATTTATTATTTTTAGTTCAAATACAAGGTGTTGAAAGCTTTAAAATAGCCAAAGATATTGATAAAGAATATTATGAAAATTATTTAATTGCAAAAAAAGCTGGTGTTATTTTTTTAGCTTATCGTTGCACAATAAATTCAAAAGAAATTAAGATAGAAAAAAAAATTAAAATTATTAATGACTGATTATTTAGAAAAATTTGATAAAATGAGAGTGGCAGGAAGATTGGCTTCAAAAACTCTCGATATGCTTACAGATAATATTAAACCAGGTGTGACTACAGAATTTATAGATAAGTTAGGTTATGAATTTATAAGAGATAATGGTGCCCACTCTGCCCCGCTATTTTACAGAGGTTTTAAAAAATCATTATGTACTTCTTTAAATCACGTTGTCTGTCACGGTATACCTTCTGATAGAATTCTAAATGAAGGTGACGCTCTTAATGTTGATGTTACCGCAATAATAGATGGACATTATGGTGATACCAGTAGAATGTTTTGTATTGGCAAGACACCAGTTAAAGTTAATAATCTAATTGATGCTACCTACGAATCTATGATGAGGGCTATAAGATTATTAAAACCAGGATTAAAACTTGGAGATATTGGGTATGAAATACAATCTTTTGTAGAAAAAAAGGGTTACTCCGTGGTAAGAGATTTTTGTGGCCATGGAATAAGCACTACTTTTCATGAGCCTCCAAATATTTTGCATTATGGTAGAAAAAATACAGGTATGGAGCTCAGACCTGGTATGACTTTTACAATCGAACCTATGATAAATGTTGGTGAATGGGATATAAAAATGCTTAAAGATGGGTGGACGGCTGTTACCAAAGATAAATCTTTATCAGCACAATTTGAGCACACATTAGGTATTACTGAAAATGGTTATGAAATCTTTACAGAATCTGCTAAAGGTTATTCTAAGCCCCCTTACTTATAATTAATGATTGAAAGATACTCTAGAAAACAACTTACTGACATATGGTCAGAAGAGAATAAATACCAAATTTGGCTCGATGTAGAGGTTGCTGCTGCAGAAGCCATGGAAAAATTAGGTCAAATTCCAAAAGGTGTGGCTTCTATTATTAGAAAAAAAGCCAAAATTAATGTAAAAAGAATTCATCAAATTGAGTCAAAAGTTAAACATGATGTAATAGCATTTTTAACCTCTGTTACAGAAAAAGCAGGAATTAAAGCACGATACTTGCATCAAGGAATGACATCTTCAGATGTCTTGGATACAAGCTTAAATATTCAATTAGTTCAATCTGGCAAAATCTTATTAAATGACATTGATCAAATCTTAAAAGTATTAAAAAAACAGGCAAAAAAATATAAATACACACCATGCATGGGAAGAAGTCATGGAATTCATGCTGAACCTATCACTTTTGGTTTAAAACTTGCTTCGTTTTATGAGGAGTTCAAAAGAAATAGAAAAAGATTAGTTGATGCAATAGATGAAATTTCAACATGTGCAATCTCAGGTGCGGTTGGTACATTTGCAAACATAAGTCCAAGAGTTGAAAAACATGTTGCTAAAAAACTTGGCTTAAAAGTAGAGCCAATTTCCACTCAAGTAATACCAAGAGATCGACATGCGTTTTATTTTTCTGTTCTTGGAATAATTGCAGGATCTGTTGAGAGGGTTGCTATAGAGATCAGACATTTACAAAGAACAGAAGTTTACGAACTTCAAGAATATTTTTCAAAAGATCAAAAAGGCTCATCAGCAATGCCTCATAAAAAAAATCCAATCTTAAGTGAAAACTTAACTGGTCTTGCAAGAATGGTTAGAAGTGCCGTTGTTCCAGCGCTTGAAAATATTGCCTTGTGGCATGAAAGAGATATTTCTCATTCTAGTGTTGAAAGAAACATTGGGCCAGACGCAAATATAACTTTGGACTTTGCCTTGACTAGACTTGGCAATATTTTAGATAAAATGATTGTATATCCTAAAAAAATGATTGAAAATTTAAACTTAACCAAAGGTTTAATCTTTTCTCAAGAGGTTATGCTTGAGTTAACAAAATCTGGCTTAAGTAGAGAACAATCTTACAAAATGGTACAAAACTATGCAAAAAAATGTTTTACTAAAAACTTAAATTTATTTGATGTTATAAATGAAGATAAATTTATTATGACTAAAATTTCTTCTAAAAAACTAAAAGCAATATTTAATTATTCATCTCACTTTAAAAATGTAGATTTAATTTTTAGAAGAGTTTTTAAATAATGAAAAAAGGTAAAAAATTATACGAAGGTAAAGCAAAAATTATTTACTCAACAGCTGATAAAAATCTAGTCATTCAGTATTTTAAAGATGATGCCACTGCTTTCAATAATTTAAAAAAATCTAAAATTGAAGGTAAAGGTGTTTTAAACAATAGAATATCTGAACACATACTTACAAACTTGGGGCAAATCGGAATTAAAAACCATTTAGTAAAAAGATTGAACATGCGAGAGCAAATCATTAAACTGGTTGAAATCATTCCAATAGAGTTCATTATAAGAAATATTGCAACTGGCTCTATAACAAAAAGACTTGGCATTGAAGAAGGTACGATTTTAAAAGAACCATTATTAGAGTATTGCCTAAAAGATGATAAATTAGGTGACCCTCTAATAGCAGAAGAGCATATTTTAGCCTTTGATTGGGCGACTAAACAAGAGTTGGAAAAAGTTAAAAAAATGATTTTAAGAATTAATGATTTTATGATTGGTATGTTTAGGGGTGTGGGAATTAAGTTAATAGATTTTAAAATAGAATTTGGAAGACTTAAGGTAAATGGAAAATCTGAAATTATTTTAGCTGATGAAATAAGTCCAGATACATGTAGATTATGGGACTCGGTTACTGATAAGAAGCTTGATAAAGATCGATTTAGAAAAGACTTAGGAGATCTAATACCAGCTTACACAGAAGTTGCAAAAAGGCTTGGAATTCTTCATGAAAACTCAAATGTAAGTGCAGTTAATGTTACAAAATTAAGATCAGTTAAAAAAAGAAAGTAGCTATGAAAGTATCAGTAATTATTACTCTAAAAAAAGATGTACTAGACCCACAAGGTAAAGTTATTCACCAAACTTTGGATGGCATGGGTTTTGATAATATCAATGAGGTAAGACAAGGAAAATATTTTGAAATTGATACAAAAGAAATTGACAAAAATAAAGCTCAAGAAAAAGTAGAAGAAATGTGTAAGAAACTTTTAGCTAATTTAGTAATAGAAAATTATAAGATTATTGAGTCACAATAGTAAATAATGAATTCATCAGTAATAACTTTTCCTGGATCTAATTGTGATAGAGATATGGATGTTGCTTTAAAGAAATTTGGTTTTAAAAATAAGATGGTTTGGCATGATGACCTGGAACTACCAAAAAGTGACTTAGTAGTTTTACCTGGTGGCTTTTCTTATGGAGATTATCTTAGATGTGGAAGTATGGCTTCAAAATCTAAGATTATGAAATCTGTACTTAACTTTGCACAAGGGGGTGGTAAGGTTATGGGTGTCTGTAATGGTTTTCAAATTTTAGTAGAGGCAGGTTTACTTCCAGGCGTATTACTTAGAAATAAGTATTTGGAGTTTATTTGTAAAAATGTCTTTGTCAAAGTTAATAATAAAGATAACTCCTATTTTAAGGGTATCAAGAAAGATACTCTTGAATTTCATATTGCCCATAATGAAGGAAATTACTTTTGCTCAAAAGAACAAATAAAAGAAATTGATGACAATAATCAAATAGCTTTATTCTATTCAAATGAAGATGGAAATATTAATGAAGAAAATAACCCTAATGGCTCTATTAAAAGTATTGCCGGTATTTTTAATAAAGAAAAAAATATTTTAGGGATGATGCCTCATCCTGAGCGAATGATTGACGCTGCTCTATCTGGTGAAGATGGTTCAGTATTTTTTGAAAACTTAATTAACAATTTAAGATAATGGTTGTTAACGAACAAATTGCAATTGATCATGGTTTAAAAAAAGATGAATATAAAAAAATCTGTGATTTACTAAAAAGAGTTCCTAATATTACTGAGCTAGGAATTTTTTCTGCGATGTGGAATGAACATTGTTCTTATAAGTCATCAAGATTTCATCTTAAAAATTTGCCCACAAAAGGAAAGAATGTGATTCAAGGTCCCGGTGAAAATGCTGGTATTATTGATATTGGTGATGATGATGCCATAGTTTTTAAAATAGAAAGCCATAATCATCCTTCATTTATAGAGCCTTATCAAGGAGCCGCAACTGGTGTGGGTGGAATTATGAGGGATGTATTTACAATGGGTGCAAGACCCATTGCAAACCTAAACTCCATTCATTTTGGCTCACCTCAAAATAAAAAAACAAAAAATTTACTTCGTGGAGTTGTTCATGGAATTGGTGGTTATGGTAATTGTATGGGTGTTCCAACAATTGCAGGGCAAACTAGTTTTGACGAGTCTTATAACGGTAATATTTTAGTTAATGCAATGACATTAGGATTGGTTAAAAAAAATAAAATATTTTATTCTAAGGCTGCAGGCTTAGGGAAGCCTGTTATTTATGTTGGTTCTAAGACTGGAAGAGATGGCATTCACGGTGCAAGCATGGCCTCGGCCTCTTTTGATGATAAAATTGAAGAAAAAAAACCAACTGTCCAAGTTGGAGATCCTTTCACTGAAAAACTTTTATTAGAAGCTTGTTTAGAGTTAATGGCAGGAGACTCGATTATTGCAATTCAAGATATGGGCGCTGCTGGTTTGACTTCATCTAGTATTGAAATGGCTTCTAAGGGAAATTTGGGTATAGAAATTAATTTAAACATGGTTCCATGCAGAGAAGCAAAGATGACTCCTTATGAAATTATGCTTTCAGAAAGCCAAGAGAGAATGCTTATAGTTTTAGAAAATGGAAAAGAAGAGCTGGCTAAAAAAATATTTGATAAATGGAATTTAGATTTTGCAGTTATTGGCAAAACAACAAAAAGTAAGAAAATTGAACTTTATTTTGACAAAGAAAAAGTTGCAGACATCCCTGTTAATACACTAGTTGCAAATTCACCAATGTATGATCGAAAATGGAAAAAAGCCAAACTTCCAAAAAAAATCAAAATTGAAAAAGAACACTTTAAAACTTTAAAAGTAATTAATGTTTTACTCAAGATATTATCTAATCCCAATATATGTAGTAAAGAATGGATTTGGCAACAATATGACCATACTGTTATGGGTGACACTATTCAAAAACCTGGTGGAGATGCTGGTGTTGTTAGAATTCATGGGACTAATAAAGCTGTTGCAGCTTCTGTAGATTCTTCAGCAGTGTATTGCTGGGCCCACCCTTTAAGTGGTGGGAAACAAATTGTTTGTGAAAGTTGGAGAAATTTAATTTCTGTTGGCGCAAAACCAATTGCAATCACTAACTGTTTAAATTTTGGAAGTCCTGAAAATCAAGAAAATATGGGTGAATTTGTTGAGTGTGTTCAAGGTTTAGGAGAGGCTAGTTTATATTTAGATTTTCCGGTTGTTTCTGGAAATGTATCATTTTATAATCAAACAAAAGATATTGGAATTAAACCAACTCCAGCAATTGGTGGTGTTGGACTAATCTCAAACTATAAAAATATGGTTACGATGGACCTTAAGGAAACTGGTAATATTCTTTTAACTATAGGAAAAACCGAAGGACACCTAGACCAAAGTTTATTTGCAAGAGATATTTTAAATGAAAAAAATGGCCCTCCCCCCAAAATTAATTTATTTAATGAAAAAAATAATGGTGAAACAATTTTAAAACTTATTGATAAAAAACTTATCAAGGCAGCCCATGATGTTTCGTTAGGTGGAATCATTACCGCTTTATCCAAGATGTGCATTAAAGGTAAAAAAGGAGTAACCCTTAAGAAACCCAACTATTTAATTAATAAATTTGAATACTTGTTTGGTGAAGACCAAGGTAGATATATTATAGAAATTAGTAAAGATGATCTTGAAAATGTTACCAAAACACTCCAAGAGAACTCAGTGCATTTTGATGAGCTTGGAACGATAAATGAAAATGATCTAATTATTGATAATAAGACAAAAGTATCAATTGACGATTTAATTAAATCACATACAACTTGGTTAACTAACTACATGAGTAAATAAATGGCAATGGACATAAAAGAAATTGAAACACTTATTAAAGAAGCTTTACCAGATGCTATAATAGAAATTCAAGACTTAGCTGGAGATAGCAATCATTACTCAGCAACAATTACTTCAAGTCAATTTTCTGGAAAAAGCAAAATTGAACAACATAAAATGGTGTATAATTCCCTTAAAGGAAAAATGGGAAATGAACTACACGCTTTAGCAATTAAAACAAAGGAGCAATAAAAATGGACCAACCAACAAAAGATTTAATTAATAACGAAATTACTAATAATGAAGTTTGCTTGTTTATGAAAGGAACTCCTGACGCTCCACAGTGTGGATTTTCTATGGCTGTTTCAAATATGTTAAAAATTTTAGAAGTGAATTATAAAGGGATCAACGTTCTAGAAAACCAATCTTTAAGAGAAGGTATTAAAGAATTTAGTGACTGGCCTACTATTCCACAAGTTTATATTAAAGGTGAATTTGTTGGTGGCTGTGACATCGTTAAAGAAATGTACGAAAATGGTGAACTTAAAAAAATTCTTGAAGAAAAAAATATTATTCACAAAAAATCTTGATGAAACAATACATTTATAAAATTGTAATTTTTGTGATAGCTACAATTATGATTTATGAATTTACCATCGGTAAACAAATAAACAAATACACTGACAAATTAAACACTATAAGTTCTAAAGAAGGTCGTAAAGAAAGTGTTCTTAAGCTTAGAGAAGAGATTAAAAAAGGTGTGAAAAAAGAAAGATATCTATCTAAAGAAGACGCACAGTTGATTAATCAATTTTTAAAAAAAATTCAAAAAGAATTGTCTGAGGCAAACAATTAACTGCAGTACCACAATTTCCCAACTGTAATTTCTTGGTTTGAAAAAGTATATTTATAATGCTCATTAAGTATCAGACTGCAGTCTTTAGGGTCTGACCTTTTTAAATTACGAACATTTTGATAAGCAAAAAAAGGTCTTAATTTTGCAGCATCTAATGCTGAATAGTTTTTAAAACATGAAAAAGAAAACCTCTCAAGATAAGCTGGGGCGTATGTATTTCCATATATACAAATATCTTTCTTAATACTTTTTTTATTCGAATAGTTTAGTATTTCCCCTTGGATATTTTTATTGCTGATACCCATATAATCTACCTCAAAAT
>CAJQSF010000029.1 GCA_905612495.1 uncultured Candidatus Pelagibacter sp. | reverse complement strand
AATTTAGCAAAGAAATTTTTTAATAAATACAAGATTCCTTTTGTTGTGACATGGAATGCTGATGACTTAATTTCCTCTGAACACAAAATGTACTTTGGAAAACCAGGACAGTTTGGAGATAGAGGTTCTAATTTTATAGTACAAAACTGCGATTTTTATTTATCTATAGGAACACGACTTCCTTATATGGTCACTGGTTATAATCCTAAAGATTTTGCATCAAAAGCCAAATTTAAAGCAATGGTAGATATTGATTCACACGAGTTAAAAAAAAATGACTTAAAAATTGATCTAAAAGTAAAAAGTGATGCAAACTATTTTTTAACAAAACTTTTTGATAAGTTGAAAAAATATAACTCCGACTCTGATTGGATTGCCTACTGCACTAATGTCAGAAAAAAATACCCTATCCTTATTGATAAAATGATTAATGAAAAAAAGTATGTAAATTCCTACTATTTTGTTGATACATTGTCAAAATTATCTAAAAAAAATGACTCTATAATCACAGATATGGGCTTCTCCTTTACTACAAGTCATCAAGCCCTTGAAATAAAGGGTAATCAAAAATTTTATACAAATTCTGGTCATGCTCCTATGGGTTGGGGCTTATGTGCCGCTATTGGTGCTTACTATGCAGAAAAAAAATCTAAATCTAATATAATTTGTCTAACTGGTGATGGTGGTTTTCAAATGAATATTCAGGAACTAGCAACAATAATGCATAACAAGATTCCAATGAAAATCTTTATATTTAATAATGGTGGATATTTGACAATAAAGCAAACCCAAATTTTAGGTTTTGATGGACGTATAATGGGTGCAGATAAAACAAGTGGTCTTTCTTTTCCAAACTATAAGGCTATAGCTAATGCACATGGCATGATTTATAAAAAAATTGCAAACCATCGAAACTTAAAAAAGGATGTGAATAAAATATTACAGTTAAAAAAAACAGTAATATGTGAATTAATCATGAGCCCCAATGAAGAACAAATACCAAAAGCAGTTAATAGAAGAGACCCCACTACTGGTAAAAGTATGCCGGCAAAGCTAGAGGACATGTACCCCTTCTTGTCAAAAGATGAATTAAGTAGTAATAATTTAGATTAATGAAAAAAGCGCTTATTATATCAGGAAATTTAGTACAAGATCATGAATTTATTTATCCATATTATAGACTTCTTGAGGAAGGGTATAATTTAGACGTGTGCATTTTGGAAGGAAAGCCTGTTCAAGGAATACTTGGTACAGCAATACCCCCAAATAAGGAGCAGACAATAAAAAAAATAGAAGAAGTAAAAGTAAATGATTATGAATTGCTAGTTATACCTGGTGGAGTAAAAGCCATGGAAAAAGTAAGACAAAATTTAGATATAATTAAATTTATTTCAGATTTCGATAAAGAAAAAAAAATTATTGCCTGCATTTGTAGTGGAGCTCAACTTTTAATTTCAGCAAAAGTGGTTAAGGGTAGGAAGATATCAGGATATTATAGCATGAAAGATGACTTAATAAATGCTGGTGCAATATACACTGATTTACCAGCAGTTATAGATGACAATATAATTACAACTGCACATTATAAAGACATGGGTCCTTGGATGAAGGCTGTCATCGAAAAGATTAATAATTAAATCTTTAATGAGAAAGATAAATTTATTAGGAAGTTACCCCAATCCGAAAAATCGAAGATATGTAAGTGAAAACCTTAGAACTATTAAGCATAGAATAGTGGCATCCTACAGAGGAAAGGAATTTTATGACGGGAAAAGAATTTATGGAATGGGAGGTTTCAAATATGATGGTAGATGGAAAGATGTGGCAAATAAAATTTCTGAAAAATACAATTTAAATAATGTCTCTTCAATATTACAACTGAGTAGTAAAAAGGGTTTTTTACTTTATGATTTTAAAAAAAAATTTCCAAAAATGAAAATATGTGGTGTTGAAACTTCGAGTTATGCAATCCAAAAAACAATGAAAGAAATAAAAAAGAATACAAAAAAAGTTGAAACATATACAAAGCTAAAATTTAAAGATAATTCCTTTGATTTCGTTATTGCTCTAGGTGTCCCTTATGAATATGGTTTGGATGGTGCAATTGCATGTTTAAAAGAAATTCAGAGAGTGTCAAAAGGAAATAGTTTTATTACTTTGGGATCTTATGAAACTCAAAAAGAATTTTGGCAATTAAGACAATGGACGCTATTAGGAATTACATTACTTAAAGAAAATGAGTGGAAACAAGTGCTTAAACACGTAAAATATACAGGTGATTATGAGTTTGTTAGTGCAAAAAAATTAAACCTTATCTCTAAAAAAAACAGAATATAAAATAACTTAATATATCTTTACTATAATTTTATTTGGTATAAATTTTTTACAATTATGAAATATTTATTATTAGGTGGCGCAGGTGTATTTGCACTTCATACAGCAAAATTTTTATTAGAACAAAAAGAAACAGAACTTGTAGTATGTGTAGGAAGAAATACTGTTAAAAATCCAGCGTTCAATTTGAATATAGGAAATAATGATAAAAGATATGTTTTTAAACCATGCCACATTGTTTACGAACAGGATTTTTTATTTGAGTATCTTGAAGAATATAAACCCGACTTTGTTATAAATTTTGCTGCACTTGCATATGCAACATCTTGGGATAAATCTTTTAGATATTATGACACTAATGTAACTGCTGTCTCAAAAATTTGTGAATTCTTATCAAATAAAAGTTATTTAAAAAAATTCTTACAAATAGGAACTTCAGAATTATATGGTCCAGTGTCAGAACCAGTTGACGAAAATTATCCTATAAACCCAACAAGCCCATATTCAATTTCTAAACTAGCAGCAGATATGCACTTAGAAACAATGTTTAAAGTTAGAAAATTTCCAATGAATATAATTAGGCCAAGTAATGGTTATGGATCGGGGCAGCTTTTATATAGAATTGTTCCTAAGTCTGCTTACTTAATTTTAAAAGGAGAAAAATTTCCTCTAGAGGGTGGAGGAAGGGTAAAAAAATCGTTTATGCACTGTAGAGATATTGCGAGAGCTATTTATATGATTTTGCATAAGGGAAAGATGGGAGAAATTTATAATGCTGGAGTTGATCAACCGATCTCAATGAGAGAAATTGTTGAAAAAGTTGTGAAATGTTTAGATCGGAATTTCGATGATGTTGTTAATATCACAGAAGGAAGATTAGGAGAAGATGCCCAATACTGGCTTAGTAGTAAAAAACTGTTTAATGATACAGGGTGGAAACCAGAAATATCTATAGATGAAGGTATTAAAGAAACTGTAGATTGGGTAAAAAATAATATGAATAATTTTAAAAA
>CAJQSF010000028.1 GCA_905612495.1 uncultured Candidatus Pelagibacter sp. | reverse complement strand
ACGCTTTCTCACAAGATGTGAGATTGGGTATTGTTGAAGCTGCTAAAAGAACAGGTTCTAAAATCATTATAGATGACAAATTACCAAAAGAGCTTAACGATATGGCTGCTACTTTATCTAAAGTAAAAGCTACTAATCCAGATGTTCTTGTAGTTTCAGGTCATACTAAGGGTGCTTTAACAGCTGTTAGACAAATCTCAGAGATGAAAGTTGACGTGAAAATGTTAGCAATGACTCACTGTGATGCTGCTAAATTATCTAAGCAACATGGTAAAGCTTCCGAGTATGCACTTTGTGCTTCTCAGTGGCATAAATCTCTATCATACAAAGATAAGTTCTTTGGTGGTGGTATGAAATATGATGCTGACTTCACTAAAGCTTTTGGATATGCACCACCATACCAAGCTGCAGAATCATCAGCTGCTTTATTAGTTTATAAAGATGCGTTTGAAAGAGCACAATCATTTGATACTAAAAAAGTTAGAGATGCTTTAGCTGCAACTGACATGCAAACTTTTTATGGAAATATAAAATTTGCTGAAGGTGGACAGAATGTATCTAAGCCAATGGTACTTTTCCAAGTATCATGTAACGATGATGGTAGTGTGTGTGAAAATAAAGTTGTAGCTCCGACAAAATGGGCATCAGCTGAATTGGTACACCCAATTCCATCTTGGTCAAAAAGATAATACCTAATATGTAAATGCTCCCTAGCAATAGGGGGCATTTTTTTATAAACATCTAAAAGAATTTATGGATTTATTAATTTTCCAAGCTCCTATTTTAATGGTTCAAGCGTCAATGGATGGAATACTTCTTGGTATTCTGTTTGCATTAATTGCGTATGGAATGGCATTGCAATGGGGAGTAATGAATATAATAAACATTGCTCAAGGAGAATTGGTAATAATGGGTGGGTACATTGCATACTTTATGTATCTGTCAGGAATTCACCCAGCCTTTGGGGTGATTGTATCACCAATCATTATGTATTGTGTGGGTTGGGGAATGTACAAGCTTGTCATCAATAAAGTAGTAGATAAAGATTTGTTTACTTCAATACTCGCTACATTTGGAATTAGTATTTTAGCACAACAGTTAATGAATTTTGCATTTGGTGCAGACGTAGTAGTCGCTCAGTCAAATTTTGGAACAACAATGTTATTTAATAACTCAGTTACACTTCCAAATGCTAAAATATTTTCAGGAGCAGTTTGTGTGATATCTGCAATTATTCTTGTTATCTACATGAAGAAATCAAAATTAGGCAGAGCAATTAGAGCAACAGCTCAAAATGCAAGAGCAGCAAAAATTTTAGGCGTTGATACTGAAAAAGTTTATGCAGCAACTTTTGGAATAAATGCTGCGCTATGTGGAATAGCAGGAGCGTGTATTGCAATTACATTTACACTTCACCCTTATACGGGATTACCTTACACAGTTAGATCTTTCATGATTGTAATTATTGCAGGACTTGGAAATTTACCAGCTGTCGCAATATCTGGCATGGGTCTTGGTGTATTTGAGGAATGGTCAGATTACTTACTTGGAACAGAATTTAGAATTGCAGCCGTATTCTCGTTACTAGTTATAATACTAGTCTACAGAAGATTTAAATTAGCGAGAAAAAGAGAGTATTTAAAATAATGAATAAAAATACTTTATTATACGCTGGTTTAATAATTTTTGGTTTAGCTGGAGCATTCATATTCCCAGCTTACAAACTTCAGTTATCATTTCTTTATATCTTAATTGTTTTAGCTATGACTTGGGATGTTCAAGGTGGACAGATGGGTTATAATACATTTGGAAATATATTATTTTTTGGTATTGGGATGTATGTTGCCTCAAGCACACAAATAGCAATGTTCTTCTCACTTGCTGAATGGACAGATGCTGGTGGTGAAAAAACTTTTGTTCATACTATCCCTCAATTTTTTCAAGGTTTTGGAGTGGGTATATTATTAGCAGGAATTATTCCGACAATAATTGCAGGAGTAATTGGTTATGGAATTTTAGGTTTAAGAGGACATTACTTTGCAATCTGTACTTTGGCATTAGGAATTGCTGCAGGTGAACTTGCAGGTGGAATTGAAATTATTGGTGCAGGCCAAGGTATGACTGTTCCAGTTTGGCCAAAAGGATTTGGATCTAATGCATCGTCTTCACAATTTTTATATTATCTAAGTTTTACTTTAGCACTTGTAACATTTGTTACTCTAAAATGGGCCTACAGCACAAGATTTGGTTTAGTGTTAAATGCGATAAGAGATAATGAAGATAAAGCTGAAGCAATGGGAATTCATACAATGAGATATAAAATTATTGGCTGGATGGTATCAGCGTTCTTTGTTGGAATAGCAGGAGGTTTAATGGGTCATATTAATGGATATATTGAACCAACTGAAATTGCATTCGCTGGTCCAACGTTTGGTGTGTTCATGGTTTTAATGGCAATCCTTGGTGGTAAAGGAACCTTATGGGGCCCACTTGTCGGTGCAACTTTATTTCATTTATTTAAAGAAGGTTTTTGGACTTACTTCTTAGGTTGGCAGTATGTAGCTCTTGGAGTTTTAATTATTGTGATCGTAGTTTATTTTCCAGAGGGTGTAATGGGATGGTTAAGAGAAAAGTATCCTGAAAGATTTGGTGAAGTTGTCGATGAAGCAGATCTAAAAGCACAGGTGGAATTAAAGTAATGGCTATACTAGATATATCAAATGTAAGTAAGTCTTTTGGTGGTGTTAAAGCTAACGTTGATATCTCAATGTCAGTTGAACAAGGTGAAATTGTTGGATTAATTGGTCCAAATGGATCTGGTAAAACTACTTTATTTAATTCAATTGTAGGAACTTATCCAATCGATAAGGGTTCAATTAAATTTGATGGCACAGAAGTTTCAGAACTACCAGTTCCTGTTGTTGCAAAACTTGGATTACTTAGAACATTTCAACAAACTAGAATTTATGGAAAATTAAACTGTATTCAGAATATGTTAATTAGTAATAAGCCAGAGAATGATGGAATATTAACGGTATTTCAAAAGATACCATCAGATTTAACAGATAAAGCAGAGACGTTATTAAAATTTGTAGGTCTTCATCAGAAAAGAAAACTTAGAGCGGGAGATCTTTCTTTTGGGCAGCAAAAATTATTAGAACTTGCTATGGCATTAATGAATGAGCCTAAAATGCTTTTATTGGATGAGCCAACAGCTGGAATTAATCCCACATTAATCAATGGAATTATCGATCGTTTGATTACTGTTAATAAGGACTATGAAATTACTTTATTGGTTATTGAGCATAATATGAAAGTAATTATGAATTTGGCGCAAAGAGTTTTTTGTTTAGCGCATGGTCAAATGTTAGCAAATGGAACTCCAGATGAAATTAAAAATGATAAGCGTGTGCTAGATGCTTACTTGGGGGCGCAATAATGTCTAATCAGTATGATGTATTAGGAAAAGCACCAGGGCCAGAAGAGTTAAAAAAATTAGCTCCTGATAATAATCACGTAACTATTAAAAAGCTATCAGCAGGTTATGGTAAGATGGAAATACTTCATGATTTTGATTTGTATGCAGGTAAGGCACAATCCTTATGTTTAATTGGACCTAATGGTGCAGGAAAATCTACAATACTTCATTCAATTTATGGTTTTACAAATATATTTTCAGGACAGATCGAAATTGATGGAAAAGAAATTACACATTTAACACCAGCTCAAAAACTTACATCATGTGGTATAGCATATATTCTTCAAGATAATTCTGTTTTTCCAGATATGACGGTTGAAGAAAATTTATTGATGGGCGGTTATGCTAAAGAAAATACAGACGAGTCTTATCAAGAAGCAGAAAGAATTTTTGAAAAATATGAGAGACTAAGAAATAGAAGAAATCAGCCTGCCAAAGTTTTATCAGGTGGTGAAAGAAGATTATTAGAGATTTCTAGAGCATTAGTTATGAAGCCATCAGTATTACTTGTTGATGAGCCATCAATTGGTTTAGAACCAAGATATATTGATATGGTTTTTGAAATTTTAAGAGATCTTCAAATAACAGAAAAGAAAACAATTATTTTAGTAGAGCAAAATGCCAAAAAGGGTCTGGAGTTTGCAGATATTGGTTACGTATTAGTATCTGGACAAACTGCGATTGCTGGCAAAGGGGATGACTTATTAAAAAACCCTGATGTGGGTAGATTATTTCTTGGCGGTTAATGATTAATACAAAGTATTTTTTAAAAGGTTTTGTCTCTATTAAAGGAGCAGACAGCCCAGCAATTGCATTGGCCGCAAGTTTTATAGCTATTGGAGCTTTATTCAAAACTATTGGTCTTAATATTCAAGAAAGTATCTTTTCAACATTCTTAACCTATGCATTACCAGGCTCATTAATAATGGCTGAATCATTAATTGTAGGCGCCTCTTTATTAAATATTTTTTTGGCAGTTTGGTTGGTTAATGCAAGACTCTATCCAATGACTGTATCGCTATTTCCATTGTTAACTCATAAAAGTCAGCCAAAATTAAAGTACTATTTAGCTTGTCATTTTATTGCTGTTTCAGCATGGCTAATAATGAAAGAAAATTATAAATCAGTTGAAAGAAAATACCGTTTGGATTTTTGGATCGGGGTAGGTGCAGCAAATCTATCAGTTGCAGTTTCAGCTACTGCATTTGGGTTTTTTATAGCAGATTATCTAAACAAAGACATGATGATAGGGTTAGCAATAGTAAACCCAGTTTATTTTACATGTGTAATGGTTGGAGCAATGAAAACTATTCAAATGAGCTCAGCCGTTATATTGGGATCATTATTTGGAATTATGTTTTATTTTGTATCACCCGAATGGTGCATTTTACTTGGTGGCTTTACAGCAGGAACTTTTGCATTTTTTATAGGAGAGTTAAATGGCACTTAATATAGTACTAGCAATTTTAGTAACATCTTTTGCAACTTATATTTCAAGATTTCTTGGTGTAATAACATCCAATAAAATAAAAGAAACTTCAAAATTTTTTAGATGGTTTAAT
>CAJQSF010000027.1 GCA_905612495.1 uncultured Candidatus Pelagibacter sp. | reverse complement strand
TTTTATTTTTAATTTTTAATTTTTTAAATTTTTGGATTTTTGAATCACTTATTGCATTTCTAAACTTTTTTAAGCCTTCAAAAGTTCCAAAATTTTTTACAAATTTTTCAAGATTTAATTTTTCAGGATATTTAATTAAATTTTTTAAATATTTTTTTTTGAGCACTAATAATTGTGCTAATTTTTTTATTTCATATTTTTTTCTCAACAAGAGCAAAGCTGAAAGTACCCCAAAAATCCCCTGCATATACCTTGATAAAAATTGTCTCTTTAAATTACTAAATTTTTGCTTGTTATAAAAAATATTAAATTCAATTAAATTATTTAAAACTGAATAGGTAGTATTATAATCACTAGAATTTGTTAAGCTATCGAGTCTATCTTTCTTGTGATAAAATTTTTTTTCAAAAATAGCAAAATCTTTCATAAAACATATAATCTTTGCAACAAAAACTTCACTTTCTCCAAATCTAGAATTTGAAAAAAATATTTCATGACTTCTAAGAAAACTTCTTTTTACTACAAAAAACCAACAGTCAGAAAAAGGAATTTGTTCTTTCATCACATACTTGATCAAATTATTTGTATTTCTTTTATTTAAATTATCTTTAATAAATTTATCATTATTTTTGGGGAAAGTTATTTTTTTATATCTAATTGGTATCACATCTGGACTTGATTTTTTGTCTATGAATTTTTCTAAATCATTTAATGAATTTTTTACTAAATTATCATCACTATCTAAAAATACGATATACTTGCCTGTAGCAGCTTTAATAGCTACATTTCTACTGTAGCCAACACCCCTATTTTTTTTATTATTAATTAGTTTTATAAAATTCAATTTTTTTTGATAAAAGTTACATATCTTTTTAGACTCGTCAGTTGAACAATCATTCACTAATATTATCTCAGTCTTGTTATTTTTTTGATCAATAACGCTTTGAATAGAGCTGTGAAGATATTTTTTTGAGTTAAATATGGGAATTATAATACTATATAGATATTGCATGTTTACAGAGGATATATGTAAATTTTTTATGCTACAACTTCATACTTTATTGGCTCACTAGCCTGCAATGCTGCTTCTACTCTTTTAACATTATGGTCTCTACCATTACAAGATTTACATGCTTCTAAAAATTCAGTTTCAAAATATAATTTGTGAATTTTTTTTATTAGTTCTTCTTTAGAATACATATCTATATTAAGAATCTCTTCATCTGCATACTTTATGGCTTTTAGGTTTGTGGCATTAGCAGAAAAAGGGCATAAATATAATTTCCCATGAAGCAAAGTTATTCCACGGTTAATGCAGCAGTTTCCAAATATTTCTTTATTTAGCTGCTCTGTTCTATTTGTCTTTACAATTTTTCCCACATCTTGCCATTCTGTTACACGAGCAGCATTATGGGCTATATTTTTTTCTTCTAGCAGTTTTACTAAGCCCTCAACATTTCTTGATATTTTTCCATAATTGGAAATATCAAAAAATACTCTTTCATCTTGAAATACTTTAATTTTTTTTTCATTTGGTATTATAGTGCCATTAGTATTTATTTTAAGTTGATCAAAATTTTTAAACTTAAGTATATGTTCAGTAACTAAATCAACTTTTTTATACATCATTGGCTCTCCGCCCAAAAGTCGTATTTCCCTACAATGATCAACAGTATTTAAAAATTTATCAATTGATTTAATCAGTACATCAAAATCTTGGTCGATTGGTTTGGTATAAAGTTGCATCAGATTTGCACAATCTTTACATTTTAATGAACATTTTTCTGTTAACATTAAATCTATACTATCGACTCTAAGAGTCTTATCTTTATTTTTATGAGCTAGAACTGAATACATATACAGATCTATTTTTTGTTTAAATCTAGTTTCTGACCAAGTTACTTGCTCACATTTTTTTAGGTCAATATCTAGTTTTGAAAAGACAAAATCACAATCAAAAACATTAGTAATGCCCAAACCATTTAATTGTTTTCTAATATAGGGAAAATTTAAATCTACTGCTATTAGAACAGGTAATTTTCCATAATCTGATTTAATTTTTTCTGGGGGAATTACCTCAACACCATCTATTTTTGTTCCCCATCTGTGCATGTTATTATCTGATAAAGCAATAACGTTAATGTTTGCTTCTTTAAGAGCAAGTTGAGCTATTGCACCACAATTACCGGTTCCAAAAACTATTACACCATCTTCTTTAGAAAGCTGATTGTAAACAATTTGGGGATCGTCAGTTTTATAAGGAGATACGTAAATCATAAAATTTTTTATTCTAAAATAAGCTAAAAATAATTATTGTAAATGTAATTTTTTTATAACTTTTGACGTAAAACGTTCAAAAATTGAACATTTATAAGATTTTAACTTGTTTATTAGAATTTTCAATTTAAATTGCCTCATATGTTAATCACAGGTGCTAATGGAGTAATTGGTTCAGACTTAGTTAAGTTTTTTTCAAAAGAAATTAAAGTTTATGCTGTTTACCGAACTCCAAATCTTATAACTAAAAATTTAAGAAATAATAACATTATATGGATAAAACAAGATTTAAGTAAAAGATTTATAACCAAAGTTAAACCTAAAATTATTATTCATTGTGCTGTTACACATGCACTATCTAAAAAAAATGATTTAATAGATTTTATTGACTCAAATTTATTAGGCTTAAAAAATATCCTTGATTTTGCAAAAAAAAGTAATGTAAAAAAAATTTTTCACTTATCATCTCTCAATATTTATGGAGACATCAAAACTAAAGTTCTTAAAGAAACAAATCCATTCATAACTCCAGATCTATTAGGTGCATCAAAGATTATGATGGAAAAATTTATTGAAAACCAAAGTATTGATTATTTAAATATAAGATTACCAGGTGTTGTAGGTTATCAAATTAATGACCCAAGAAGACCTTGGATAAGCAAAATCGTTAACCAGTTAAAAAAAAATAGAAAAGTAGAAATTTTTAATTCAACTAAACCATTTAATAATATCATGGACAGTTATGAGGTTTATAGATTTATTGATTGTATAAGAAAAAGACCTTTGAAAAAAGACTCAATTAATCTTTCAGCAACAAAGCCTATAAAATTAAAAAATATAATTACTTATATTAAGGATAGATTAGACTCAAAATCAAAAATTACTTTTAATAAAAAGTATTCAAAATATTTTGTCATTTCTAATAAAAAAGTTTTAGAGAATTATAATTACAAAGCATCATCAACAAAAAAAATAATTAATAGGTATATTGAAAGTTTTTTAGATTAAGATAGGATTTTATTTACTTATTTTTTCATATCTTTTTTTTCTTCTTTGGCGCCAACTTAAAACAGACCCCTCAACTTCTGTATCATAGCCAAGTATGTAAGATAAATTTTTATCCTCTGAGAATTTCCCATTAAGTGCTTTTGGAAGACTAATTTGTTGTTTTATGAATGGTAATGTGAAAACTTGAACAATTAATTTTCTATCATCATTCGTGTTATTCTCTCCTGCACGATGGAACATTAAAGAGTCAAATATTAGCACATCACCAATATCTGCTTCTATTTTTTTTTCATTATCAGCAATGTGATTTTTTGATGGAAATTTTTCAAATTTATGTGAAAAAGGAATTATCCGCGTTCCTCCATTTTCTTTTGTAAATTTATCAAGACAAACTAAAACACTAATAGCTATTGGTCTAGATGGAATAAAATGCTGATATGATAAATCCCTATGCCATGCAGAGCCAAAATGCTTATCTTGCGATCTATTAATCGGACAATTTTGTAAATTCAAAATATATTTATCTCCAAATGCAATATTTAGTACATCAGAAATTTTTTTATTATTAAGAAATTGTAAAAAAAAATCATCATACACAACTAATGCTCTAACAATATCTTTTTCATCAATTAACTTTAAATGATTTTCATTACCACATTCATCAATTTGTTTTTTGTAAATCTGATCAATTTTTTGTTTTGCTAATTGGCAGTCATCTGCTCCAAAAACATTTTTTATAACAGAAAAACCACTTCGCGTGATGTTCTCAAAGTGTTCTTGAGCAGCACTATAAACTTTTTCTATTTCACTCACACCCTGAGTGTTATCTTTTTTTGAAACTCCAGTTATATCTTTAAGTGACATTTCTTTATTTTCCTTAATAGTTTATGCATATGTTGTATTAAATTTAATATAATAAGAATATATATATATTATTGTTCTTTACAGTTCAATAATTGAACATTATTACATAGGAAGTTTTTTAGTTTATAAATATAATGAATAATACAGATTTATCTCAGAATGAGTTTCTAAAACCATCTTTTGTCGACCAAAATTTTAAAGATTTTTTTAATAGAATGGGACCGTACTATAATTGTTATCCAATTCTAGGACAGTGGAAAAACTTTGATGAACTCAAGGTGGACTATAGCAAAAGTATTGTAGATTTTTTTAAGAAAAACCCTGATGCACCTGTTAGCATCTATGTCCACATACCTTATTGTGCCAAACTTTGCTACTATTGCATGTGTAGGCTCCATGTCTCGAATAATAGAGAAACAATAAATAATTTTGTAAAAGTTCTTATAAAAGAAATAAATATGTTCAATAATCTTCTAAAAGAAAATAAAATTGTACCAAATATCAAGGACATACATTTTGGTGGAGGAACACCATCACATTTAACGGTAGAAGAAATTTCAGAAATAATTCAAAATTTGAAAAAATTCACCTCAATAGAAAATTTAGCAGAATTTTCTATGGAAATTGACCCAAGAGTAGTTGAGCCTAAAAATTTTGAAAAATATGCAAGTATGGGTATTGATAGAATTTCATTCGGAGTACAGGACTTTGATCCAATTGTTCAAAAAAAAATTAATAGAGAACAACCGTTTGAATTAATTGAGTCTTTAATGAACAATAATTTAAATAAATATTTTAAAGGTGTCAATTTTGATTTACTTTATGGTTTGCCAGCATCATCACAGGAAACTTTTAGTAGAACAATTGAACTTACTAAACAACTATCCCCAGAGAGAATTACATTAATTAAGTATGGACATATTCCAAAAAAAGTAAAACATATGAAGATGATAAAAGAAGAGGATTTGCCAGATGAAAATGAACTGCCGGTAATATTTGTTGACTCAACAAAAAAACTAATAGAGGCAGGTTATGATTGGGTTGGGATTGATCATTTTGCAAAAAAAACTGATCAGCTTTCAATAGCAAAACAAAAAGGAGAGGTGTATAGAAATTTTGGTGGTGAAACACCGGGATATACAAAGGATATGATTTCGTTAGGACCCACATCTACAAGCGGATTTGGAAATTATTATTTTCAAAATACATATGATCTTAAAGAGTACAGACAAGATGTAAATGAGGGAAGATTTCCAGTTAGAAGGGGTTATCTTTTAACAAGAGATGATATAATAAGAAGAGAGGTGAATTTTTCTCTTCAGTGTAATCAAGTTATAAAAATTGATGCTATAAATAAAAAATATAATATTGAATTCAAGAATTATTTCAAAAAAAGAAATGGATTTGCTAAAAAAAAGAGAAGATGAGGGTTTACTTATTATTACTGACAAAAAAATTGAGTCCACAATCCAAGGAAGATACTTTATAAGACATATGTGTCAAATATTTGATACTTTTTTTGATTATAGTAAAGAATACGAAATACATGGAAATTAGAGTTAGATGAATGAAGTAACTCATAATCTTGTTAGCGATGGTTACGGAATAATAAAAAATTGTATAAGCAATAAATTATTAAATAAAATACAAAAATCCATAAATAATGAAATTGAAGATAGACTCGGTAAAACAATTACAAATAATACAAAAAATTTATCAAAAAATTATTATCAATTAAAAAAAAAATTATCCCAATTTGAAATTCAAAAAATATTATCAAAAAGGCTAGTGCAGCAAAATCTAATAGATGAATTATTTAAGGAAAAAAAATTACTTGAAAACTTAATATATTTGATAGGACCAGATATAAGTTATTTATTAGATTTTGAGATGGCAATTAGTGATAAAGGAAATAAAAAAGAAGAATACTATTATGTAAAAAAAAATCATCAAGAGTTTTGGTCTGGAATGGGTCTAGAGTCGCTTCAATTGTGGATACCAATTAACTTAAAGAAAGGTATGGGAACTTTAGAGATAATTAAATCTTCACATGAATGGGGACATATACCTCATCAAAATCGAGAGCCTATAAGATTACCTAAAAAATACAAATCAATTGAATTAAAAATTACCAATGGATCAGTTGCACTTTTTACGGCTTTAACTTTGCATAAAACAATTCAAAACAATCATGATGAAATAAGAATTGCCCTTCCTATAACAATTAAAAATTTTTACTACCCAAATTTTGGAAATTCTGATTTGTTTGATTTTAAGAAAATTCAATATTCTTTTTTTACAAAATTAAGAAAAAAACTAGGTAATCCTCATTTTAGCCCATTTAGAACAATAAAGTTGGATGAAATAGATGAAATATAAAACTATAAATAAAACTAGATAATAAACTTAATACAAAACCCAGCTAAAAAATTCGAAGTTTTAAATAGCGATCATTTAACCAAGAACAAGTGTTATCGTTAACAATATTCATGATTTATAATTAATCTAATTCGAACTCTTGGGTGTAGTCTTTTTTTAATGATGGATTTTGATTATTTTTATCAAGATAACAATTACCAATAACTAATTTATCTAAATCTGTTCCCATAAAACAATTGAATGCGTCTAATGGAGTGTTAACAATTGGCTCTCCTCTAACATTAAAAGACGTGTTCACAAGAATGGGACAATTTGTTTTCTCTTTAAATTTTTCAATTAGTCTAAAATATTTTTCATTAGTTTCTTTGTGGACTGTTTGTATTCTTGCAGAATAATCAACATGGGTAACTGCTGGTATTTCTGATCTTTTGACATTTAGTTTATCTATGCCAAATAAATTTTTTTGATCTTCTGTCATCTCGATGGTTTTATTTTTATTTATATTTGAAACCATTAACATGTATGGACTATCTACATTAACATCAAACCACTCTGATAAATATTCTTTTAATATTGATGGGGCGAATGGACGAAAACTTTCTCTATATTTGACTTTTAAATTTAAATTCTTTTGCATTTTTTCTGATCTTGGATCACCTAAAATTGATCTTCCACCTAGTGCACGTGGTCCAAATTCCATTCTACCTTGAAACCAACCAATCACCTCTTCTTTTGACAAATCTGAGGCAGTTTTGTCTATCAGCTCTTCTTCTTTAAAAATTTCATATTTGGCACCAACTTTATCAAGCTGTTCTTCAATTTCTTTTTGTGAATATTCAGGTCCTAGAAATGAACCTTTCATATCATCATTAGGATTAATAAAACGTGAATTTTTTAGCTCAATATGAAAAAGTGCTAAAGCAGCTCCAATAGATCCACCAGCATCTCCTGCCGCAGGTTGTATCCATATATTTTCAAAAATTTTCTCTTTTAAAATCTTTCCATTTACAACACAATTGAGTGCAACACCACCAGCTAAACATAAATTTGATATATTAAATTCATCTTTTAATGCTTTAACTAATTTGATCATTATATTTTCTGTAACTGCTTGAATTGAAGCCGCTATATCCATGTGAAATTGAGTTAACTTTTCTTTTTCAGGATCCCTTGGTTTTTGACCAAATAAGTTATGGAATTTATCACTCGTCATTGTTAAACCTGTGGCGTAATTGAAATATTTCTGATCTAATCTGAATGAACCATCTTCTTTAACATCTAATAGATTATTCATAATTTTATCAACAAAAACTGGCTTGCCGTAAGGGGCTAATCCCATTAATTTATACTCTCCACTGTTTACTTTAAAACCCGTATAATAAGTAAAAGCAGAATATAATAATCCTAAAGAGTGTGGAAAATGGATTTCCTTTTTAACATCTAATTCACTACCTCTTCCTATAGCTACTGTAGTCGTCGCCCACTCTCCAACACCATCTGCAGTTAATACTATAGCTTCTTTAAATGGAGAAGGATAAAATGCACTTGCTGCATGGCTTAGATGGTGATCTGAAAAAAATATTTTTTTTTCATTATTAAAATTTTTATCATGTAATTTTAGCTTGTTAAAAAGCATTTTTTTTTGAAATAATTTATCTTTAAGCCAAATTGGCATGGCACGTACAAATTGTTTAAACCCATTAGGAGCAAAACCAACATAGGTTTCTAGTAACCTTTCAAATTTCAAAAAAGGTTTCTCATAGAAAATGATTTGATCAACATTATTAAGCTTAATATTTGAATACTTTAAAACAAATTCAATAGCATTATAGGGGTAGTTGGCGTCATGTTTTATTCTAGTAAATCGCTCTTCCTGAGCTGCAGCTACAATTTTACCATCAATTAAAATTGCAGCAGCGCTATCATGATAAAAAGCTGAAATACCTAAAATAATAGATTTCATCTAAAAAATTGCATAAATAAAAGGAGCTACTGCAGAACCTTGAGTTAGAACTATTAATCCTCCAAATATAATCAGGACTAATAGTATTGGAAGCAGCCAATACTTCTTTCGAAATTTTATAAATTGCCAAAATTCTTTTAAAAAACTCATATTTAAAATTGATTTTTCATAGATGACTTTTCTTCTGTTTTCTTAATCCAATATGTTTTAGAGGAATTTTTTTTTAATTTCAAAATATCTTTTTTAAAAAACTTCATCAATAAACCTGTGGGTGTTACTACACCAAAAAAAACAAAGGCCATTACTATTGGAGAGACAAATTTTGCTAAAAAAATTCCAAATTTAAACCACAATCTATTTAAAGGAGTTAGTAATCTTGAATTAATTAATCCTAAAATTAAAAATAATAAAGCAACAGAAATAGACCATATTCTTATCTCACCATCTTTCAATAATGGATAAAAAGCTATTAAGCAAAAAACAAAAAAAAATATAATTCCAAAACTTCTGTTTGAACTAATTTTAATATTGTTATCCATTTAATAATTTTTGAATTTTCATATCAGATTTATTTATACCTGCAACTTTAACCGGTTTTTTCATTGTATCTCTTTTAAAGGGTTCACCAAGCTCTTGGTTGAAAATTACTTCAATAACTGTTGTAATTCCTTTTTTTTGATCTCCACTTGATTGTTTAATCGCTTGAGCAGTTTCTTCCATAGTTCTAATAGTAACACATTTTTAAACCATGTGCATCAGCAACTTTTGCATAACTTGATTATGGATCAAGCTTTGTTCCAATAAAATTTCATCAAACCATAAAGTAGTATTTCTTTTTTCAGCACCTCATTGGTAGTTTCTAAAAATTAATATTGAAATTGCTGGTTAAGTTAGATTAAGTTATTAAATATGAAAAAAATTTCTAAAATTATATCTATTCTTTTATTATCAATATCACTGATTATATTTCTTTATTTAGTTTATAGGACTGAACATAATGATGTGAGATATCTTTATTATAAAAAATATTTTATTATTTCTTTTGTACTAGTTTTTTTATCTATAATAAGTTTTTATTTTAATGACAATTTCAAAATAAATTTAAGTCTTTTTTTATTTTTTTTAATAACTCCTATCTACTGTTTCGAGGGTATTTTACATTTTCAAGAATGGAACAGTCGAGTAGGGGATAAAAGAACAATGGGGAAATTTTATAAAGATGCTTTAAAAAAAGGAAAAAAAATTTCCCCAACTATACCACCATCAGCTTTTTTGAATTTTAAAATTAAAGATTACAATCCTCTTTCATTAATTTCTAATTCTAAAATTGTTAATTGTAATGAAAATGGAGAATATGTAGTTAACAAATCAGATAGATTTGGATTTAATACAGATAACGAAACATGGGATAAAGAAAACATAGATTTTGTTTTGGTAGGTGATTCATTTACTTATGGTTACTGTGAAAAACGAAGTAATAATTTTGATGGACATATAAAAAAAAACTCAGAATTTAAAAATATTATTAATTTTGGAATGGGAGGTAATGGACCGTTAATCAACTATGCAACATTAAGGGAATATTATCCAAAAAATAAAAACGTAGATACAATATTATGGTTTTTTTATCCTAATGATTTTAATGACCTTAACAATGAATTAAACAGTGAAGTCCTTCTTAGATATCTAAATGATGAAAACTTTCTTCAAAACTTGATTAAAAAAGATGATTATAAAAATAAAATTTATCAAGATTTTGTTTATAACAGATTTCAAATGAAAAAATTTAGATTTATTTTATTAACAAAAACCAGAAATTATATTTTAAAAAAATTTTCAATGATAAATCCGAATAATGAAACAAACCGTTATTATAACGATAAAAATTTATTAATTTTTAAAAATATAATGGAACTAGTATTAAAGATAGACGAAAATGCTAAATTATACTTTATATATATACCTGAATATGAACAATTTTTTACCGACAATTATAATCACAAACATAAAAAAAAAGTTATAGAAATTATTAAAGAATTAAACATACCAATCATTGATTTGGAAAATATTTTTAAAGAGTCAAAAAATCATCGGCGACTATTCTCTAAACACCCTATAATTAATCACTATAGCAGTGACGGATATAGTGAATCAGTAAAATTTATTTTAAAGAATTTAGATTAATTTAATAATTGATAATCTTTTTCATTTCACTAATATTTAGAGTAATATATTTTAGTTTAATCTAGAGGTGATATTTCTTTATTTTTTATTCAAAAATTTATATTTTATTGGCTTAAAGTTAGATTTATTTCTTATAGTTCTTTACAGTTCAATAATTGAACATTAATAATAATTATATTTTAAATTTATAAATATAGAAAATAGTATGACAAATAATTTCATTCAAAATTGTTGGAAAAATTTAGAAAAAAATAGTTCTATTCCAACAAAATTAAATAATGTTTTAATCTTAGATTTCAATGAAGCTAAAAAAAAAATTTTAGAAGAAGATCAAGATTTTATTAAAAAGATTACCAAGTCATTATTTGAAGGCAATTTTTATATTTTAAAAAAAGCTTTTTCAAAAGAATTCATGATTAATTTAAGAAAAAAAAGTTTTGAATTATATAAATCAAAACCATCTGAATTCCATAAAATGCTAGAAGGAGCGCCAGATTTTCATAGGGTAATAGACATAGAAATTGGAAAAAAATATGCAATCAAAATGTGCAAACATTCATTTTATTTTTATCCGTGGAATAAAGACCCACTTAAAATTTTTGAACCAATATATGAAAGATGGAGAATTGTTAAAAAATTAATGGGATTAGATGAGAGAGAGTATGAATCTAATACACCAAAAGACGGAGTTGTAGATCGAATTCAAGTTGTACAATACCCATCTAAAGTTGGATACTTAGAGCCACATACAGATCCCCATCAACATCAAAGACTTTTTTTTAGTGGTTATATGAGTAAACAAGGAGAAGATTTTGAAGGATTAGGATTTTACTTAATTGATAAAAACAATGAAATAGTTGAAGTCGAGCATCAAATAGAAACAGGGGATGTTGGGATAGGATATTCAACAATTTATCATGGGGTAGCTCCAGTTAATACAAATAAAACTCCTGATTGGGAAAATGGTGAAGATGGTAGATGGTTTTTATCTATGTTTAGTAATGCATCTGATGAAGTAAAATCAAGAGTGACAAGTGCAAGTATTAAAGAAAAATTTCTAGATAAGAGACTTTATCCAAATTTTGAGTAAGAACTTAATATTTTTAAATTGAAAAAACTTTTTTATAATCTTTACGCGATGGTTATTTATTATTTATTAAAGGTGATATCACCAATAATTAATTTTAGATTTTTGATGATTGAAACTAGAGCAATAGGTCATATGAGTGAACCTATAGAAATTTATTTACAAGAAAAAAAATTAGAAAATAAAAAAAAAAATGTAATTGATATTTATTTTAGAGAAAAAAGAGTAGCCAATCATTATTTATGGGAAAAATGGAGACAAGCTTTAGGTATTAAAATAAATGATGATTTGTCTAGAATGTTTTTAGAACCAGTCTTTAGGTATATAGTAAAAAAGAGAGACAAAAAAATGTTAGTTCCTTTTAGACATGCTAGTGATATTTGGTACCACAATATAGATAATGAATACAATGATAGAAACGTTATTAAAAAAAAAGAATTTGATTATGAATGGCAACAATATGATACAAAAAATTTACTTGAAACTAGCTCACCTACAATAAAATTTTCTACTGTGGAAAAAGATTTTGCTTATAAAAAACTTAAAAAAAAAAATATTAGTAAAAATGATAATATTATATTATTAATAGTTAGAGACCCTGCTTATTCTAATTTTTTATATCCAGACAGAGCATCTAGCGAATTATCAAATAGAGATAACGATATTGATGATTTTATAGGTCTAGTTCAATACCTTTGTGAAAAAAATTATAAAGTCATTAGGATGGGAAGAGTAATGAGCAATGAATTAAAATATAAACATAATAATTTCTTTGATTATGCATTTTCAGACTTTAAAGATGATTTTTTTGATATTTTTTTATTTAATATTTCAAAATTTGTTATTAGTACTGGAAGTGGATTAGACGCTGTAGCATCATTGTTTAGAAAAAAAATTTTATATTTAAATTATGGTGAAATGTCAGCATTAAATTATCAATTAAATTTTAATATATCATTTATTTATCCTAAAAAAATTATTGATAGTGAAAAAAATAAAGAGCTAGGTATTTTTGATCTTTTTAAATATGGAATAAATCGATTTAATAATATTGAGCATTATAAAAAAAAAAATATTATATTGAAGACTCTATCTGCAAATCAAATGATTAACGCTACAATAGAAATGGAAGAATATTTAAAGAATAAATATTCAGACAGTTCACTCGAAGCCAATAGAGAAATAAATAATCTTTTGCAAGAAGCTTATGGATTTGAGAATAAGTTTTATTGGAGTAGAGATTACCTTGATTTAGAAATTAATAAAAATATAAATTATTGATTAAAAATAATAAATAAAAGTATCTTTACC
>CAJQSF010000026.1 GCA_905612495.1 uncultured Candidatus Pelagibacter sp. | reverse complement strand
ATGATCGTGCTAAAATAAAGCTAGAAATGAACAGTCACACAGGCTCTAAGATTAAAGAGATTAAAGAATATACCTCTTATTGAAAAATATATTTTTTTTCTAAATATTTTATAAAGTTATGAATAATAAAAGTCATAAATAAATAAATCCCACCTGCTAAAAGAAATACCTCTAGGGGTTTGTAAGTGGTTGACACAATGTGTTTTGCAACTCCTGTGATATCCATTAATGTTACAGTACTTGCAAGGGATGTTCCCTTCATCATTAATATAATTTCATTACCGTAGGCTGGTAAAGATTGTCTAATTGCTACTGGAATTTGAATTTTATATAGAATAATTTTATTTGATATACCAAGACTTTTACCTGCCTCTATAATTCCAGGTTTTATAGTTTGAAAAGCAGATCTTAAGATTTCAGAAGTATAAGCACCCGTATTTAAAGCAAATGCAATGATTGCACACCAATAAGGTTCTTTTAAAATTACCCAAAGAAAAGTTGATCTTAACCACTCAATTTGTCCAAGACCATAATAAATTATAAATATCTGAACCAATAAAGGAGTTCCTCTAAACAAATAAGAATACCCATAAGCAAATTTATTAATAAATGGGTTTTTATTTAATCTTAGGACTGCAAATAAAAATCCAATAAATAAACCAATGATTAGAGATACTGATAATAATTTTAAAGTTATAACTGCTGCACTAAGTAGTTTTGGCAAACTTGTTATCGTTAGATTTAAATCCATTAAAAACCCCTACTATACTTAACTTCAAGTCTGTTAATTAGCTTCATACTCAAAAAAGTAAGCATCAAATATAAAGCTGCTGCAAATGAATAAAAGAATAAAGGATCTCTTGTTGAACCTGCTGCAATATAAGATTGTCTCATGATCTCAACTAAACCTGTAACTGATATTAAAGATGTGTCTTTTAAAGTGATTTGCCAAACATTACTTAAGTTAGGAATGGCAAGTCTTAACATCTGAGGCAAAATTACTTTTAAGAAATAAATATGTCTTTTAAATCCTAAAACTTTACAGGCTTCAAATTGACCTTTGTCAATTGATTGAATAGCACCTCTAAACACTTCTGTTGAATAAGCTCCAGAAATAATACCGATTGCAACAGAACCAGTAATAAATGCATTAATCTCTATGTATTCAAAATATCCAAAAATTGAAGCAACATACATAATTGCTCCACTACCTCCAAAAAAGAAAAGGTAAATTACTAATAATTCTGGAACTCCTCTTATTACTGTTGTGTAAATGTTTGCAATAAAATTTAGAAATTTATTATTTGATAATTTAAGTGGCGTAAAGATTAATGAAAATAAAAAACCAATTACCATAGCGGTGACTGCTACAGCAATAGTCATTAAAGTTGCATAAAACAACTCGTCTCCCCAGCCTGTTTTTCCGAAAGTTAAAAGATCCATATAGAAAGGGCAGCTAAATTAATAGCCGCCTTTTCAAAACATTAATTACATAGAAGCGTCAAAGCCAAAATGCTTGATCGCAAGTCTACTAATAACTCCATCTTTTCTTGCTTGATTAATAGCTTTGTTAAAAGCATTTAAAAGTTCAGCATCTCTTGCACCAAGTGTTCCACCTAATTGAGAGGCCTGTCTTAAACCAACTCCAACACCATTACCAAAAGCACCACCTGAAAAAGTTGGTCCAACTAACACAACAGGTTTTCCAGATTTTTCAGCGTAATCAGTAAAAGCAACAGCTGCTGCTAAAGCTACATCACATCTTCCAGATGTTAAGTCTAAATTAACCTCATCTTGAGTTTTGTAAGTTCTGACATTCACTTTACCAACATCACCAGATTCTAAAAAGTTTTGGTGAATAGTTCCAGTTTGTGTACAAACAGTTTTTCCAGCTAAAGCTTCAGTAATAGTTTTTAAAGCTTTTTTAGCATCACTATTTGGTTTTGAAAGACTAATACCTACAGGAGTACTCATTCCTTCAAGACCTGATCCTTTCATAACCGCTAGTGCAGCAACTTCATCTGCATAACCCTGTGAAAATGTTATAACTTTTTTTCTTTCATTAGTTATTGACATTCCTGCCATTATTGCATCAAACTTTCTCATTTGAAGAGCAGGTATCATTCCATCCCAATCTTGCTCTACAACTTCGCACTGTCTTCCAATGTATCTGCAAAGTGAATAAGCTAACTCAACCTCAAATCCAATTAGTTTTCCTGAGGCATCTTTTGAGTTCCATGGTGGATATGCACCCTCTGTTCCAATCCTTATTTTATCAGAAGCATAAACATTTCCGATTAACAATAAAGAAGCAAGAACAGTTAAAATTGTTTTTTTAAATATATTCATTTTTCCTCCATAAATTTAGGGGAGAAATCCCCTTTAGGGATATTTATTTCATAAATTTAATAATTAAAAAAGAAAATTTTAGTGGTTAATTGAGGATGAAAAGTTCCAAGAACAGTCAAAACTTGGTATATAAACCCTATCTAAAGTTGTATTACCAAAATTTTTATTAAAAATATCTAACCATTTTTCAACTTGTTCTGGTTTCTTGTCTTGGCTACCCACTTGAGCCGTAATAACACCGTTTGGCTTTAGTATTCTAATTAACGAATCCATATTTTTGGCTGCAAGATCTATACAAAATTGATCATCATTAAGATCTACAAAAATTTTATCATACTTATCATCTTCAACTGATTTTATACTTTCAAAAGCATCACCCCAAATACATTTAACTGAATTTTTTTCTGTAGATTTTTTTCCAATACTTCCTAAGTGTTTATTGCATACTTCAACTACTTCAGGGTCTAGCTCGTACCAATCAATAAAATCAAAGCCTTTAGACATACATTCTCTTGTGACACCACCATCTCCACCACCAATAATTGCAGCCGTACCCATATCTTTATTTAATTTTAATGCAGCATTCACAAAAGTTGAACTGTATAAAATTTCATCATTTGTTGCGACTTGTATTTCATTGTCTATAAAAAGTGATTTACCAAATTGCTCTAAGTCCAATATTTCTATGTGTTGACCCACTTCAGATCTAAAATCTTCTAAAACTTCATTTACCACATAAGATTTTTGTAAACCCGCTGAACTATAGATGTCGTGATACAAAGATTTAGTATCTCTACTAAATTCTTTTTTAATAATTCGTTTATGTTTAAATTCTTTTTTAATAATATCTAAAGCTATAGATGGGCTAACTTTTCCGCATGTAAAAAAATCGAAACTAATAATTCCTTTTTCTGGAAATGTATGAAAACTGATATGACTTTCAGCTAATAGTGCAAGTATTGTAAAACCCTGTGGTTCAAATTTGTATTTAGAAATTTCAAGGACTGTTACTTCTGCAGCTTTTGCTATTTTATGAATAACACTCTCAAATAATGACGGGTCATACTCTTGAGTAGTTCCAATAATATCTAAAGTTACGTGCTCACCTACTTTAGTCATAAAAAATTATCCCCTCTTATAATTTTTTGCTTTACTTAAAACTTTATTCATTTCTTTCGATGATAAAATTTTAGGCTTACCAATTTTTAGGGCTTTTATATACTGGTTCGAAAGATTTTCAACCTCTTCAGCTAACTCAAATGCTTTTGGTAAATTTGTAGAGAATGCAATCTGGCCGTGATTACCTATTAAGCAGGCATTTCTCTGTCTTAATGCTTTAAGAATATTTTTAGATAACTCTCTTGTTCCATAAGTTGCATATTTTGCACACTTAATATCGTTACCACCTGCCATTGCGACCATGTAATGGAATGCTGGTATTCCCTTTCCATGGGTAGAAATTGCTGTTGCACAGTTAGAGTGAGCATGCACAATTGCTTTGGCTTCTATTTTATCTTTATAAATATCTTGGTGAAACCTCCATTCAGAGGACGGTAGTCCTTTTTTTTCATCAAACTCTCCCTTGAGAGATACAAAAACTATATCTTTATTTTTTAATGAGGAATATTTTGCTCCTGAAGGTGTTATTAAAAAACCATCTTTATATCTTGCAGATATATTTCCAGACCTTAGCGCTGAAAGCTTTTTACTATTAAGCATTTTAGCATATTTAATTACTTCAGCTCTTAGATTTTTCATTTTCCAAACATCTTTTTTAACGCATCACTTGACGCTTCACAAATTCCTTTTTCTGTAATCAATCCTGTTACATATTTTGCAGGTGTTACATCAAAAGCCAAGTTTAATGCTTTACTTTTCTTTGGATAAATTAATACTTTTTTAAGGTCATTATTTTCATCTAATCCATCTATGTGGGATAATTCCTCAGAATCTCTCTCTTCAATTGGAATGTCTTTAAAATTTTTAATATCCCAATCGATAGTTGAGCTAGGTAAAGCTACATAAAAAGGTACATTATTATCATGAGCCGCTAATGCTTTAAGATAAGTTCCAATTTTATTACAAACATCTCCAGTTGATAAAGTTCTATCTGTTCCTACAATACACATATCAACATCTCCTCTTTGCATTAAAATTCCGCCTGTATTATCTGCAATAATAGTGTTTGAAATTTCTTCTTCATTTAATTCATAAGAAGTTAAATTAGCACCTTGATTTCTTGGTCTAGTTTCATCAACCCAAACATGAATTGGAATTCCTTTTTTGTGTGCGTGGTATATCGGAGAAGTGGCAGTTCCCCAATTTATTGTTGCAAGCCATCCTGCATTACAGTGAGTTAAGATATTAATTGTATCTTTTTTTTTACTATAAATTTCTTCAATTATTTTAAGACCATTTAGTCCAATATTTTCACAGAACTTTACATCTTCTTTACAAATTTCCTTTACTTCATTTAATGCTATATCTAAAATTTTATCACTATTAACACCTGACAATTTATTCATCATTCTATCAACTGCCCATTTTAAATTTATAGCAGTAGGTCTTGCCTCAATTAAATTTTGAGCAGATTTTTTTAAAAATGATTGATCATTATTTTCAATTATTGAAAGAACCAAACCATAAGCCGCTGTAGCTCCTATTAAAGGTGCACCTCTTACTTCCATAACTTTTATGGCATTTATTGCATCTTTGACTATTTTCAGATCCTTAATAATAAACTGATGTGGAAGTTTTGTTTGATCTATAATTTTTACAATATTATTTTCAAACCAAATTGTTGTATGTTCTTTTCCTTTTATTCTCATTTACTTAAAACTCTGCCTGCCACAGTTCTTAATTTATCTTTAGTTTTTTGAGTTCTTTTTTCTGGAGTGGTAATTATCGCAACATCCAAACAATTATTTGTTGGATCTTTTGGATCTATATGTCCTTCAAAATTGTCAATAATATTTTTGATCATTTTTTTAGCTTTTTCAGAATTTCTTAAAAGAACTTTAATTACCTGCTGAACATCCACATTTTCATGATCTGGATGCCAGCAATCAAAATCAGTAACCATTGATACAGATGCATATCTAATTTCAGCTTCTCTTGCTAATTTTGCTTCTGGCATGTTGGTCATACCAATTACATCAGCATTCCATGATCTATACAAATTTGACTCAGCTAAAGTTGAAAATTGAGGCCCTTCCATAACGATATAGGTCCCACCTCTTTCATATTCTATTTTTTCTTTCTTGATCGCTTCTTCACAGGAATTCATTAGTCCATTTGATGTTGGATGAGCCATTGAAACATGCGCTACTATTTCATCGTCAAAAAAAGTTTTATTTCTTGCGAAAGTTCTGTCTATAAATTGATCTACAATCACAAATTTTCCTGGCGGCAAATCTTCTTTTAGGGATCCAACTGCTGAAACTGAAACTATATCTGTTACTCCAAGTTGTTTTAAAGCATCTATATTTGCTCTAAAATTAATTTTAGAAGGTGATATTTGGTGACCTCTACCATGTCTTGGTAGAAAATAAATTTCTTTATTATTATAACTTGTTTTTAAAATATCATCTGAAGGTTTGCCCCATGGAGTATCTATTTTAATAAATTCTCTATCTTTAAAGCCTTCTACGTCGTAAAGACCACTTCCTCCAATTATTGCTAATTTATTATTTGCCATATCATTAAAATTCTTTAAATATTTATATATCAATAAAAAAAAAAATGAATTTAAAAGAATACATAAGATCTATTCCTGATTATCCCAAAAAAGGTATTTTATTTAGGGATATATCCACACTGATTAAAGATGAAAAGGCTTTTGCTGAATCTATCAATCAAATAGTTGAAAGATCAAAGAAATTTAAAATAGATAAAATTGCAGCTATAGAATCTAGAGGATTTGTTTTTGCTTCTGCCGTCTCTTATTTACTTAAAAAACCATTTATAATGTTTAGAAAAAAAAATAAATTACCTGCTGACACCTACTCGGTAGATTTTGAATTAGAGTATGGAACAGCTACAATAGAGGTGCACAAAGATTCGATTGATAAAGATGATTCAGTTTTAATTATAGATGATTTAATTGCAACAGGAGGCACAGCTGAAGCTGCCGCTAAACTCGTGGAAATATCTGGTGGAAAAGTTGCTGCTTTTGTATTCGCAATTAATCTTTTCGATTTAAGTGGATCTGATAATTTAGTTCAGAAAGGTTATCAAGTGGAAAACTTAATGAATTTTCCAGGGCACTAAAATTTTAAAATTGCGACCTATACCAAGATCTTTTATTTATCGCAGCATTGAAGAAGCCAGATACTCTATTTAAATAAATTTTTTGTTTAATATTATTTCGTATCAAGGAATAAAAAATATATTTAATTAAATTTGAAAAAAATTTTGGAAAACCTTCAAGAAAAGCTATGGCGTAACCATAATGTTTTTTATTAAAATAAAATTTGGACCAAATCCAATGCCAATTTCTAGCAAATTCC
>CAJQSF010000025.1 GCA_905612495.1 uncultured Candidatus Pelagibacter sp. | reverse complement strand
ATATCTGCATCTTCCATTCCTTTTAAATTTAATTTTAAAGCTTCAAGATGGGAAATATAAAACAATGCCACATAAGAAATAATTGCTGGCAAAAATGCGTGCTTAACTACTTCAAAATAAGTAACTCCTAAAAAACTTGCCATCACAAATGCTGCTGCTCCCATTACGGGTGGCATTAATTGTCCGTTAACTGATGACGATACTTCTATAGCACCAGCTTTTTCTTTAGAAAAACCAGTTTTTTTCATAATTGGAATTGTAAAAGTTCCAGTTGTAACTGTATTTGCGATTGAAGATCCTGAAATTAAACCAGTCATTCCAGATCCTAAAATTGCTGCTTTTGCAGGTCCTCCTCTCATTTTGCCAACCATGGCAAAAGCTAGGTCTAAAAAGTACTTACCTCCACCAGCTGTTTCTAGAAGCGCCCCAAATAAAACAAATAAAAAAATAAAATCTACAGAAACACCTATAGGAATTCCAAATATAGCTTCTTGATCAAACCACTGAAATCCTATTAATCTATTTAATGAAAGTCCACCATGAGAAATTATTTCTGGTGCATATCTACCAAAATATGAAAAGAGTAAAAAACAAACTGCAATAATGACTAATGGTAAACCAAACACTCTCCTTGTTGCTTCGATTAATATTAAAATTCCACAACTTCCAATAATTAACTCAACTGGTAAATTAAATTTTTCCCAAATTGTAACCGTTAAAAGAATTCCTCCTCTATCTACTAGCTGGTCATAAAAAAAATAAATATATAAACAACAAAATGCAGCAATAAAACTAATTAGAATATCAAATAAAGAAATTTTTTTTCTTTTAGAAATTGGATAAATCAAAAAAGCTAGAATTAAAGCAAAACCTAAATGAATAGCTCTAGCAGGAAGTCCTCTAAACATTCCAACATCAAACATAAAAGGAAATGGAGAAGCATACCAAAGTTGGAATAATGACCAAATTATTGCAATACTTCCAACAATTTTTAAATGTAGTCCAGTAAGATTTCTAGTTGGAGATAAATCCTCACTAATCTTACTTTCTACTTTATCATCAATATTTTGATTCATATTAAAAAAGATACTCTATAACAAAAAAAAGGCCCGATAAATATATCAGGCCTTTTAATTTAATTAAGTAGTTGGATTACATTAATCCAGCTTCTTTATAATATTTAATTGCACCTGGGTGCAATGGAGCTGACAAACCAGCAGCTATCATGTCTTCTTTTTTTAAAGAAGCAAAAGCAGGGTGTTGTTTTTTGAAATCATCAAAATTTTCCATCACAGCTTTAACAACTAGGTATACAAGCTCATCAGAAACATTAGCCGAAGTTACTACGGTAGCTTTAACACCAAAAGTAGTTACGTCTTTTTTCTGTCCTGTGTAAGTTCCTTTAGGAATTACAGCTTTAGCATAATAAGCAGCACCATCAATTAGTCCTTGAACTTCAGGACCTGTTAAGTTGATGGGTAAAGCTTTTGCTCCACAAGAAGCTGCATTCTCCATAGCTCCATTTGGAAATCCTACCGAGTAACCAAAAGCATCAATCTTACCATCACATAATGCTTTTACTTGTTCAGATGAAGTTAATTCAGTAGTTGATTTAAAGAAGCTATTGTTAACTCCCTTTGCATCCATAAGCACTTCCATAGTTCCTCTTTGACCCGAACCAGCGTTACCAATGTTTACAACTTTTCCTTTAAGCCCAGCAAAATCTTTTACTTTTGCTTTTTTTCTTGCCCAAATTTGAAAAGGTTCATTGTGTACTGAGAATACAGCTCTTAAATCACTGTACTGTTTTCCTTCCCATTTGCTAGATCCATTTACTGCATGATATTGCCAGTCTGACTGGGCTACACCAAATTGAAATTCACCAGCTGCGATTTGACCAATATTATAATTTGATCCACCTGTTGAAGGTGCAGTGCATCTATAAGCTTTATCTATACCTTTTTTTCTTCCATGCTCTTTAGCAATTGCTGATTTGTGTAACATTTTACAAATTGCGTTACCAGTTTGGAAGTATACTCCAGTTGGTCCACCCGTTCCTATCGTGAAGAACTCTGCAGATTTTGCAACACCTGTAAAAGATAAAGATGCAACAAAGATTAGTAGAGCGCTTGATAGAGATGTTATTATTTTTTTCATGTTCTCTCCTCTATATCGTTATTTTTATTATTAAATTAAACAGTAATTAAGTGAGTATGTATACCAAGTAGTTATGTTGATGTTGACCATTTTTTTAACTTGTCCACACCCTCAACAATCTTGGGTGCAAGTTTTAAAATTAAGTTCTTATCAATTGCTTTTTCATTTTGAGTCTGCTTCATAAACTCTTGACCATCAAAATCTGTAAAACTTAGTCTGGCTAACATTATATCTTTATCAAAACCAAAATCTGATCCTGGCAATAACGCTACACCTGTCTCTCTTAAAATGTTATCACACATTTCTGATGATGTATTAAATTTTTTATTTAAAAATTCTGGCATAAGATAAAATCCACCTTGGGGCTTATTAATTAAAACCTTGTTTGATTTTAGGTTTTCATAAACATAATCACCCACTGCTTTAAGAATATTTTTAGAACTATTTATATATTTGCTATGATCCCCTGTGTAAGCAGTAATCGCAGCATATTGAATTGGTGCACTAACGGCTGAAAAAGTTTCG
>CAJQSF010000024.1 GCA_905612495.1 uncultured Candidatus Pelagibacter sp. | reverse complement strand
TATCACTCCAAAAACAGGAAGGCTTGACCCAATATCAAAACCTAAAACTAAAGCGGCACCTATAAATCCAAGGATTACCCCAATCCATTGCTTGAAAGTAACTTTTTCACCCAAGAATTTTCCTGCCAAAGCATTAGTTAAAATTGGTTGCAAGGTAACAATTAATGCGGCAATACCTGTAGGCATTCCTATTGAAACTGAATAAAAAACACCCCCCAAATAAACACCATGAAAAAGAACACCACTAAAAAGTGACTGTAAAAGATTTCTAGTATTGGTTAAAATTTTATGCTTTGCATAAAGTGAAAAAATAAAGAAACCAAAAGCTACAAAAAAAAATCTAAATGCTAATGCCGCAAAGGGATCACTGTTGTCAATTATTGGTTTTGTTGTCACAAATGCTGAGGACCACAAAATAACAAAAATGAATGGAAAAATTTTTACCATATTGAGGTTATAAATTATATTTTAAACCAATATTAGAGATTAATATTCAAAATGAACACTTTCATCCTTGAGTTGTACCAGTAATTACATATGATTATTAATTGAATTTAATAATTTTAAAAAAGATAATTACTGGATTGTTTCTATTAGGCTTTTTAAGTGGATGTGCCCAAAATTCAGCCTTATTAGGACCGGCATATACACTAGTTACAACCGGCAATATTTACAATGCAGGTATTACATACGGTGGTAACGATATAATTACAAGAACAACTGGAAAATCAACTGTTCAGAATCTTAAAGAAGCGTTAACTCCAAAAGAAGAAGATACTGCCTTTGAAATGTTAGTTAAAAAAAATATTAAAAAAACTAGAAAAAAATTAAAACTTTCTAATCAATAATATTTAATACAATCTGTTTAGATTGACCTGCTTCTCTGCACCAAAGTTCATAACTCTCACACATTCTCCATAAAAAATCAAAAGCACGCTGAGAAATTTCAAGAGGAAAAGAACTTTTTGCATAATATAACTCCGGATATCTTATCAATTGCTTTACGGTTGCATCTTTTTGTACATGTAAAAGTTTAATAGTTTCATCTGGTATTTTTTTACCACTATCCTTGTCAATAAAACTATTACTTTCTAAATATTGGAACCAATTATCATGAAATTCACCATTACTTATTTCATTATAAATTTTTGTTCCTATAAAACCTTCAACAGCATCTATATTTGAAATATCTGAATTATTTTTTTTAATATTTGCTATATTATTATAAATGACTTCAGCTAAATATATAACATAAGGCTTTTCAGTTTTAGATAGCATTATTTATTTTTTATATCTTGCCATACAGGAGTTAGCCAATATTAAATTAGGGTCAAGGTATAATTTTGATACTTTAGCATTTTCTAAAGATTTGTAGGCAAAAATTGCAATAGGTATTTCAGTACATCCAAGTATTATCTTTTTACAATTTTGCTTGATTAAATATCTAATTGCAGGTTTGATAGTTTTTTCTGCTAATTTTATATTTCCCATTTTTACATGTCTAATAGCTTTATTTACTGAATTTACTTGTAATTTATTCGAAGGTTTAATTAACATATAATCTTTTTTAAAAATTTTATCATAGATTTCTGTTTTTAAAGTTCCATCTGTTGCAAGAAGTCCAATTTTAGAATTTTTTTTACAATTTTTTTTTGTTTGTATAAAAACTTCTTTAGGCATATTAATTATGGGTATCTTAATTTTTTTCTTTAAGTCTTCATACCAATAGTGCGCTGTATTACAGGGTATAACAATAAATTTGCAGCCACTTTTTTCTAATGATTTACAGCCCTCTAATAAACTTTTTAAAACTTTTTTGTATTTTTTAGTATTTTTTGAATTTCTTGGAATTATAGATAATGATTTAGTTTGAACACCTATAGACTCAGGTCTTCCAGGAATATCTGACTTGTTATAAAGCATAAAAAGTGGGTACTCTTGATCGATTTTCCCTCTATTTAACATTGCAAGTTTATTACAAAAATCAAGCCCAGCTTGGGTTCCCATTCCACCTAAAATTCCAATCATAAATATATATTTTTTATTAAATTTATTTAATATTTTTTTATAGAGGTCTGTTGATACCTCTCATAAAAACTAAAATTAAGCAACCATCTTTAGTGAAAGATGAGTGTGTTGAGCCAGGTTCAAAAGTAACAAAATCACCTTTTTTAAAAACTTTATTATCTGGGTCAATTAATTCACCTTCTAACATTAGAAATTCCTCAAAGCCTGTGTGTACATGAGGCAAACTTTTTGCATTTGGCTCCATCTTTAAAATATAAGTTCCTTGGCCACCATTTTCTTTGTTATAACTAATTTTATGCCAACTCATACCAGGAACAATAGCCCCATAATTATCAAATGGAGTAAATTCAACATCATAAAGGTTGGTTATTTTTCTATTTTTCATGTTTGTCAGCTATTTATTATTAAATTGTTATATTAGATGATTATTAATAAAATATAAATATGCAAGATATATTTATTGAAGATGTGGGAAGTGGTACTCCACTGGTATTAGTGCACGGTTTTTTAGGATCTTCTGAAATGTGGACATTACAGACCAACTTTTTTAAAAGGAATTTTAGAGTTTTGGCTCCAGCACTACCTGGTTTTGGAAAAAGTAATAAAGTTAACTCGTGTAATACAATTGAATGTATGGCTAAAGCTATATTGACCACTTTAAAAAAAAAGAAAATAGAAAGTTTTTATTTATTAGGTCACTCAATGGGGGGCATGATTGTACAAGAAATGGTTAAGTTAGAAGGTGAAAAAATATTAAAATTAATTTGTTATGGCACAGGACCTAGAGGAAATATACCTGGTAGATTTGAAACTATAGATGTTTCAAGAGAAAAACTAAAAATTAATGGATTAGATAATACGGCCTATAGAATTGCAAAAACATGGTTTATTGAAGGAGACAAATCTAAATATTTTTATTTATGTGAAGAGGCTGGTAAACAAACTTCTTTAGAGGCAGCAGACAATGCACTGGTTGCCATGAAAAATTGGAGTAATATTGAAAACTTAAAAAATATTAAGAATGAAACTTTGATAGTTTGGGGAGAGCAAGATAAAGCATATAACTACGATCAAGTAGAAACCTTGAGTAATAATATTTTTAATAGTGATTTAAAAGTTATTAAGGGCAGCTCTCATAATGTTCATTTAGAGAAACCAGATGAATTTAATATGATACTGGAAGAATTTCTTAAAAAAAAATGATAGGTATTGGCTGAAATATTTAGCTAAATAATTAAAAAATAATTTAATTAAAAAATTGCAGCCAATAGAAAGTGTGAATATTATGCAGTTTTTAAGTTTACTGCTGAAGGACCTTTTGGACCATCTTCAACATCAAAAGTCAAAGCTTGACCTTCATCTAAACCATTCATGCCAGCATCTCTTACTGCTGAAACGTGAACGAATACATCTTTTTCTTTATCTTCTCTTTCAATAAAACCAAAACCTTTAGTTGGATTGAACCATTTTACTTTTCCTTGTAGACTCATATTTATCTTCTTACTTATTGTTGTGTTACTTTTATTACTTATAATTAAGTAATTCAGGCTTTGTTTAGATTTATTGAGGTTTTGTCAACAAAATTTGAAAGTATTATACGATTAAAGCGCTAATTGTGACCGATTAACATACTCATATAGACTGAATTTACATCATCCTCATAATGAGAGAAGGGTTCACATACTTTAAAGCCACATTTGACAAAAAGTTTTCTAGCTGGCACAAAAAATTTACCCGAACCAGTTTCTAAGCTTAATTTTTTAATATTAAGTTTTTTTGCCTCATTAATTAAATGATTTATAACTTTTGAGCCATTTCCTTTTTTTCTAAACTTGTCGCTAACTCTTATTGATTTAAATTCACCATGTTCTTTATCTAAAAACTTCAAAGCACCACTTCCCATTAAATCGTTTTCTTTCCAAAGACTCCAAAATTTAATAGAAGGATCTTTTAAGCCGGCTATATCCAGAACGTGAGCACTACCTTTAGGTGATACAGATCTTAACTCAATAAAATGCTTGATAAGAAGCTCATGAACCTCGTGATTATTAAAATTACTCTCTATTGATTTTAACATCTTTGTAATATTTAACTAATGAGAGTTGTTAAATGACCCATTTTTCTTTTATCTTTAATTTCTTTTTTTAAATAATCAAAGAAAAATTCATTTTCAGCATATTCTTTATTTCTGTAATTTTTAATTTGATCACCAATTATATTTGTCATTTTAGCATTAGATATTTTTTTTAGTGGGATTTGCTCTATTTTACAAACAGCTCTTACATGATTTTCAAATTGACTAACATTGTATGCATTGATCGTTAAATGCCCAGAGTTATGAACTCTTGGAGCAATTTCATTTACATAAAGGTTATCATTTCTGTCAATAAAAAACTCAACACACAAAGTTCCAACATATTTTAATTCTTCTGAAATTTGAGTTGCCCATAACTTTGATTGTTCTAGGATTTTATCACTAACCTCAGCTGGAATTTTAGAATTCTTCAAAATTTGGTCTTCGTGTATATTTTCAATGGGTTCATAAATTTCATATTTTTGATCGTTAAAACGAGTAATAATTATTGAGATTTCTTTTTTTAATTTTACTAATTTTTCTAAAATATAACCTTTTGAATAATTAACATTAATTGAATCTAAATTTTCCAAACTATTAATTGGATGTTGTCCTTTGCCATCATATCCTAGTGTTGTAGTTTTAAGTATACCAGGCAGTAAATCTCCTACCGATTCCATGTCAGATTTTTTTTCAATAGATACATACCGGGTAGTTCTTATATTTAGATTATTGATAAAATCCTTTTCTGCTAATCTATGTTGAATTATTCTATTTACCGAAGGTTTTGGTAAAACAGGTTTTATTTTATTAATTTCATTTAATGTTTCATATGGAATATTTTCAAATTCATAGGTTACAACATCAACTTTATTCAAAAACTCTTTAATCTTATTCTGGTCGTTATATTCACCGTGTACAAAATCATTAGAAAAATTTTGTGCTGGAGCATCAATATCATCACAAAAAATAGCAGTCCTGATATCTAATTTTTTTGCTGCAAGGGCAAGCAGACTACCTAACTGACCTCCACCTATGATTCCAAGAATTGGTTTAGACATATTTTTAAAACTATTTTGGTTTTTTTTTAACAGATTTGCTTTGACTTAAACGAAAATGGTTTAATTTATTTTTGACAGTTAAATCACTAAGACCAATAATAGATGCGGCTAATAAAGCAGCATTAATTGCACCATCTTCACCAATTGCTAAAGTTCCAACAGGTATTCCTTTTGGCATTTGTGCAATAGATAAAAGGCTATCAAGACCTTTTAATTTTTTACTTTCAATTGGAACCCCCAGTACAGGCAGTGAGGTAAGGGCTGAAATCATTCCTGGTAAATGTGCAGATCCACCAGCCCCAGCAATAACTACTGCAATACCATTTTTTTCAGCATTTATAGCAAATTCATACATTCTCTTTGGAGTTCTATGTGCTGATATAATTTTTGTTTCAAATTTAATATTCAATTTTTTAAGAATATTTTGGCAAAATACCATGGTTTTGTAGTCAGATTGACTACCCATAACAATTGATATTTTTTTTAATTTATTTTTAGTCATTTGTTGAAATTTTATTCTAAAGTAAATTGTTATTTCAAATTAAGCCTAAAATTTCAATAAAATTAATAGAATTTATCTATCTTATTGGTATTCTTTAAAAAAAAGATCATAATGAATTTTAAAATTGATAATTTACAATACTGCAACTGGTCTAGAGAGATCTTTCGGATAAATAGAGAGGCAGGACTTGATGCAATCCATGTAACCATTGTTTACCACGAAGATTTTGATGAGCTAAAAACAGTATTAAAAAATTGGGAAAATCACTTTTCAAAAAATTCTGACTTAATTTTTCATGGTAAAAGTTTTAAAGATATAGAGAAAGCTAAATCTGAAAATAAAACCGCAGTTTTTTTTGGTTTTCAAAATTGTTCACCTATAGAAGATGACATTGGATTAGTTGAAAAAGTTTACGATTTAGGATGCAGGTTTATGCAGCTTACTTATAACAATCAGTCATTACTAGCGACAGGGTGTTATGAAGTTGTAGATAGTGGTGTTACTAATTTTGGTAAAGAAGTAATTAAAGAAATGAACAGAATGGGCCTTGTAATAGACATGTCTCATTCGGCTGAAAAAAGTACAATTGATGCAATCGAGATAAGTGAAAAACCAATTGCAATAACTCATGCAAATCCATCATTTTGGCATCCAGCTAAAAGAAATAAATCAAATGAATTATTAAAGGTCTTATCAAAGCATAAAGGAATGTTGGGTCTGTCTTTATATCCTCATCATTTAAAAGATGGAACAGATTGTTCTTTAGAAAGTTTTTGTGAAATGACAGCTAAGACAGCTGAGATTATGGGAGTTGAAAAAATAGGAATAGGTTCTGACCTTTGTTTAAACCAACCAGATACAATTGTTGAGTGGATGCGGAATGGCACTTGGACTAAAAGTAAAAATTATGGAGAAGGATCAAAGAATCGGCCAGGTTTTCCAAAACAACCAGATTGGTTTTTAGATGCTAGAGGATTTAAAAACTTAGAAACAGGACTTAAAAAAGTTGGTTTTTCAGAAAGTGAAGTTAGTGGAATTCTTGGAAACAATTGGTATAATTTTTATAAAGAAATGAACTAATGAATATTCCTTTAAGAGACCCCAACGTAGTAATGAAGCTATCAAGACTAGGATCCTTTCATCAATCTAAACTTTCATTTTTAAGAAGTTTTTTAAAAGAATTTAAAGATTGGGATTACAAAAGAGATTTATTTGAATTAAACGAACATGGCTATGGCACCGCAGTTTATTCATTTAAGAAAAAAAATAGAGTTTATTCATTAATTTGTTTTGCAAATGAATTGGATGAAAATGAAAGGTCAGATAGAGTTATAGCTACTAAATGGGATGCAGCCTTTACACTATTTGATGGCGTTCCAACAAAACAAGATATTGAAAGATTACAAAATGAAGTTCCCAAACAAGAATTTGGTAGACTTTCATATAAAGAGCTAACACTTTCAAGGGCCAATAAATCAGTTAGAGTTTTTAATCATGTGATTGAATGTTTAAGTGAAGGTAAGCAGCCTGATAGTGACTTAATAGCTAGTGTTGGTTATTTATATAGAACCACAGCTGTTTATGGGTCAGGTAAATTCGGCTTAGCAGATAGATTTAGAATTAAAGATAGAGAAGAAATATATGGTCCTTTTAGATTAGAAATGATGTTAGTTTATTTAGTTAGGCAATTTACTTTCGATCAGGTTAATCACGTTGCAAAAAGTAAGAACCCAAAAAAAGCTGTAAAGCTCGATATAAATATCTGTAAAAGTTTAGGAATAGGAAATTCTACAGGACTAGGAATGGCTCCATTTATTGTCAACCATCCAACTCTTTTAAATAATTGGATTTCAGCAAGAGAGATTTCTTTAAAAAAGATAAGAGAGATAAAAATAATATCAGAGAAAGATAAAAACTTATTCTTAGAATGTTTAAAAAAATCAATAAAGAATATCACTTCTTGGAATACAGAAAGTGAGTATCAAATAAATAAAATTAAATCTTTATTAAAAGATCTTAATGAATTTATTGTTTACCTAGATAATGATTTTAATTTTGAGCAAGATTATGCTTTTAATGAATTGTATTTGTATTTAGAAAAAGAATATTGTGAGGAGTGCATTGAATATGTTGTCTCAATGATGATGGAGCCTTATGACGATATAACGTCTCCCTTAATTAAAGAAATGAGTTCTGAAGAAGAAAAATATTTTAATATTCCAACTGAAAGAACGGTAGAAGACTTAAAGCTGATTTTAGAAAAAAAATATCCAGATATCTTAACGATAGATTTTTCTAAAGATGAAAATAATTTAAATTTTTGGTTTATTTCAAAAAATAAAGAAGAGCCAAGACTAGCAAATAGATTTGATGAAGTGGGTGCTGAATTAGAGCAACCTCTAGCAATTGCAAGAGATATTAAAAAACTTTATGAATTGTTATCGGTTACTAAAAATAGTTGGACCATTGCTAAACTTTTATCAACTAATAATGAATTAAGACACGTTGTTAGAAGAGCATTTATAGTAGAGAAATTTCCTTATTCTGAAATACAAGATAATACCATTGGCCAAAAAATAATGCCTATTGATATGCTGAGGTTAAAGTTATCATTTTTTGGAGCATTAAAATTTGATCCACGTTCTGATAAATGGTTAAGAATATGCATGTTTCAAGGAGCACCGTTACCAGAACAATTAAAAAACTATGATGAACATTGGGTTTATAATTAATCAACATGAGATCATTAAGTGAAATAGATACAGTTTCTAAAAGATCGAGCAAGGCTGCTGGATATTCTTGGGGTATTGCAGAAGAGATTGGAAAGAATATAAGACTACTTGAGATTTTTAGCCTACCTGGAATCAAAAACTTAAATAGTTTTTTTAAGAAAAAAAAAGAATTAAGATTAGAGAATATCAGCATCATAAAACAAGACAATGAGGCCAATAAAAATGAATATTGTCCAATAATTGCAGGGGTAAATTTTCTAGACCAGATTAAAACCTTAGAAACTTTAAACGAGATAACGTTTAAAAAAGTCTCATATCCATTACTTTTCCTACCTTTTGTAAGTAGGGCAGCTGAGGTGATTGGTAAAAGAATATTCTTAAAAATAGATGATAGGGAATTTTTATTAAATTTTAATAACAATATCTATTCTAATTATACTAAAAATGAAATTATCGAGTCTGCTGAAAATATTTACTTAAAAGTTTTAGAAAATAGAGACTCGTTTGAAGAAAAAGAATGGAATGAACTCTATAAGCTTTCAAAAGAAACTTTTGTTGAAGAAAATGAAAGCTTAAAACAGGGTGGAGCAGGTGCCGGATTAACTGATAACGATTAGCCTATTTAAATTTAGCCATTTCCTTAACATGAGAAGGTCTTGTTTCACAACATCCACCTAAAATAGTTGCACCCATATCTTTAAATTTTTTAACAAAATTTGCCATTAACTCAGGTGTCAAATCTTTTCTATGACCTAAAAATTCATTTGGGTTACCAGTTTTACTTGCATTGTAATTGTTAGTGTAACCATCTTTAGGTTTAGTTGTAATAAATGCATTAAGCTTAAATCCAAAAGGAACACCTAAATTTTTCACTTCTTCTAAATTTTCAAAAAAGTTTTCAGGAGAAACGCAGGATAAAATTAGTCCTAGTAAATTTTTATGACTAATGTTGCTTGTAATATCAGATATTTTTTCACCACTAGGTAGATTTACACCTTCAGATATATGAGCACCTATTAAGTACGGCTTTTTAAATTGCTGAATTGCTTCAACTGCTAATCTGATCTCCTTGACGCTAGATAAAACATCTAAGTAAAAAAAATCAATATATGGATTTAATAGTTTTGCTTGATCATAAAAATTTTGCTTAATTTCATTATCTGGTCTGCTATCTTCTTCGTATGTTAAATATTGAGGGGGAAGACCACCTGCAATCAAAACATTAGGATATTGTTCTTTAGCTTTTTGAGCTATCTCTCCAGCTTTCTTGTTTAAGTATTCAAACTTATCTTCAATTTTGTTGTCACGTAATCTTACTCGTCTAGTAGTAAAAGTGGCTGTAACAATAACTTCAGCGCCTGCTTTAATAAAATCTAAATGAGTATCTAATAAAAGCTGATGGTATTCTTCTTTTAATACAGCATTTGCACTCCACAATGTACCGTTTGGTTTCATACCACGAGCCAATAATTCTTGCCCCATACCACCATCTAAAATTCGTGTTGTTTTAAAAAAATTAATATCCATTTTTATTCCTTACTTTTTTAGTACTTTGGCTTTATGCCAGGCGCACAATATAGTTCAACTACCCTTACCAATTTTTTAATGATTTCCTTTTTAGCAGTTAGTACCTGCAATATGGATCAAATCGGTTCAATTCTTATATGTGTAATAAATTGATTAGTAAATCACTTTTTAAATAAAATTTTAGCATTAAATGAGAAAGATCTTCTCTCACCATCAACATTAAATGGATAGGCTGTATGCATTAAATAATTAGGAAAAATCAATAAATCACCTAGTTTAGGATTTAAATTATAGATGCTTTTACTTAAAAAATTTTTTTGACCATTAATAAAATCAATAGTTCCATTAGTTTTAATCTTTTTATTCTTAAGAAGTTTATTTTGATTCATATCTTTTGGGATTCTAAGATAGCCAACTCCTGACAATTGTCCTTCATGATAATGAATTGGGTTATATTCATTTTTTATTTGTCTAACTACCCATAGATTAATTATCTTAATTTCTTTAATTTTTTTTATGTCAGACTTATCAAGATAAATTTTGATATTTTTTATTAGCTCTTTAGACAAACTTTTATTAATTATTTTTTTAGGTATCTTAATTTCATTCCTAATTTGGCTTGCAAGTTTAGAACTATAATCATTTTTTTTAGATAATTGAGACTTATCAACGTGATTATTTAATATAGTGATAATTTTTTTGGATAACTTTGTTTTTCCTATAGTTGGTCCAAAAGCTCTAAATGTTTTCATATATTATCTATAATAATTTAATACTTCTGTTATGCAAACAACTTCAGCCCCATTCGAATAGCGACAAATATGACAAGTGACGATGTTACTAGAGCCAACATTCTTGCAGGAAAAATTTTAAGATTTAAATAGTTTCCTAGTTGACCGCCTATTAAAACAAATAGAAATAATGGCCAATAATCATAAACCCCATTTATTGTTGATGACTTTGTAAATTGACCAGCAAGACCTGATAGAGAATTAATTAATATGAATAATGATGCGGCAGTTGTAATATTTTTTGCTTTATCTGCTCTAATCAATAACAATATAGGGCTTAAAAATATTCCACCACCAATTCCAACTACGCCAGAGACAAATCCAATAGATGCACCGATTAATATCGATAATATTTTTGGTATCTTTTTATAAACTTCAATTTTTTGATCGAAAGATTGAAATTTCATGAGAAGTAGAGTTCCCGCTAGTGTTAAGACCGCAAATAGTAAAATTTCAAAAACTTCTTTATCTATTGATAAAGATCCACCTATGAATGCAAGTGGAATAGATGAGATTAAGTATGGATTTAATATCTTAAGATTAATATTTCCTGCTCTAATATAATTAAAACAATTTCCCACAACGACAATAATATTACAAAAGAGGGCAATTACTGGAAAGATTAAGTAAGGAACATCCCATATTAATAGAAGGGCTAAGTAGGTTGAACCACCTCCAAATCCAACACTTGAATATAAAGTTGCTGTTAGAAGAAATAAAAATGATAAGATAAACATTATAATTAATTAAAATTTATGATTGTAAATATAGCACTTTTGACTGTTACAGACACTAGAACTTTTGATAATGATAAGTCAGGTGCAATTTTGGTAAATAAGATTGAAGAGGCCAAACACAAATTAATTGATAGGAAAATTTGCAAGGATACTAAAGAAGAAATTGTAAAAATTTTAAAAGATTGGATAAACCAGGAAAATATTGATGTTATCATCACTACAGGTGGAACTGGCTTAACAGGAAGAGATATAACACCCGAAGCAGTAAATGAAATTGCTGATAAACACATACCTGGTTTTGGAGAAGTATTTAGAACTCTTAGCTTAAAAACTGTTGGAACTTCAGCTATTCAATCCAGAGCTTGCGCGGTATTAGCTAATGGCAAATATGTATTTGCTTTACCAGGATCTTCAGGAGGAGTTACGGATGCATGGGATGGAATACTAAAACATCAGTTAGATATAAATCACAAACCTTGTAATTTTGTGGAATTATTTCCAAGACTTAAAGAAAAATAATTATTTTTGATATTTTTCTTTCCACTTAGGATAAGGCATACCATATACATGTTCACGTGCATCTAAGTCTGAAATTTCAATACCTTTTTTTTCTGCTTCTTCTCGATACCATTTTGATAAACAGTTTCTACAAAAACCAGCAAGGTTCATAATATCAATATTTTGAACATCTTTTCTTTCATCTAAATGCTTAAGAAGCCTTTCAAAAGTTGATGACTGTAATTCTTTTTTTATATTATTATCCATAACTAAATTATTAGACACATTTCAATTAAGCACAAGATATAGGGTTGTATTCAATCTCGAGTAGAAAATTTATTATTTAATCAATAGACCTTAGTATTAATTATTGGTTAAATTTGACTATGGCTATCAAAAAAAAAAAAATAGCTAAAAAGTCTAGAAGTAAGACCAAAAAAAAATCTAAAATTAATTTGGTCAAACGATCATCAATAAAAAATAAAAAGATTAAAGCAGCAAAAAAGACTGTGACAAAAAAAAAGTTAAAAAAGCCAATTAAAAAAAATAACATAAATAATAATAATAATAAAAATAGAGAGAGAGAAAATATGAGCACAGAAACTGTAAAAGGTGGACAGTCTCCATTACTGGATACGTCTCACTTAAAAGTCCCATTTCCATTTAAGAAAAAGTATGGAAATTTTATAGGAGGCAAATTCGTTGAACCAAAATCTGGAAAATATTTTGGCAACGTAAGCCCAATTAATAATGAGGTTATATGTGAAGTCCCAAGATCAGATGCAAAAGATGTTGAAGCAGCATTAGATGCTGCACATGCTGCATTTCCTACTTGGGGAGTTACATCAATAACTGAAAGATCAAATATACTCCTTAAAATAGCAGATGTTATTGAAAAAAATCTAGAACTATTAGCTACAGCTGAATGTTTAGATAACGGAAAGCCTATTAGAGAATGTATGGCAGCTGATTTACCATTAGTTGTCGATCATTGGAGATATTTTGCTGGAGTTATTAGAGCAGAAGAAGGTTCTGTTTCAGAGATAAGTAATAGTGAATATTCTTATCATATCCCTGAGCCGCTTGGTGTAGTTGCGCAAATTATACCTTGGAATTTTCCATTGTTAATGGCTACATGGAAACTTGCGCCAGCATTAGCTGCTGGAAATTGTGTTATATTGAAACCAGCTGAGCAGACGCCAGCATCCATCTTGCTTTTAATGGAATTAATTGGAGACTTGTTACCTCCTGGAGTTCTTAATGTTGTAAGTGGTTTTGGATTGGAAGCAGGAAAGCCTCTAGCATCCTCTAAAAGAATTAGAAAGATTGCTTTTACAGGTGAAACTACAACTGGACGTTTGATTATGCAGTATGCGGCACAAAACTTAATTCCAATAACTTTAGAATTAGGTGGAAAATCTCCAAATGTTTTCTTTGAAGATGTCATGGATCAAGATGACGACTTCTTTGATAAATGTCTTGAAGGTTTTACAATGTTTGCTCTTAATCAGGGTGAAGTTTGTACTTGTCCTAGTAGAGTACTGGTTCAAGAATCCATCTATGATAAATTTATGGAAAGAGCTATTGCTAGAACCAAAGCTATCGTACAAGACAATCCTTTAAAAATGGAAACCATGATTGGTGCTCAAGTATCATTAGAGCAAATGGAAAAAATAAAATCTTACTTAGATTTAGGTAAGAAAGAAGGCGCAAAAGTTCTATGTGGAGGCGAAGTTGCTAATTTAAATAGTGGTTTGGAAAAAGGTAATTATATTCAACCTACTATTTTTGAAGGTGATAACTCTATGAGAATATTCCAAGAAGAGATTTTTGGTCCAGTAGTGTCTGTTACTAAATTTAAAGATGAAGCTCATGCATTAGAAATTGCTAATGATACTCTTTATGGTTTAGGAGCGGGTGTTTGGACTAGAAATGGAAATGTTGCTTATAGAATGGGAAGAGGGATCCAGGCAGGAAGAGTTTGGACTAACTGTTACCATGCTTATCCAGCTCATGCTGCTTTCGGAGGTTACAAGCAATCTGGAATTGGTAGAGAAACTCATAAAATGATGCTTAATCATTATAGACAGGTGAAAAACTTACACGTGTCATACAGTGAGAAAAAATTAGGCTTCTTTTAACAGATATATTATAGTGGCCTGTATTAAACTACAGGCCATATAACTATGAAAGTTTCAGCAACACACTTAGCATTGGAACTAATTGAAGATCTTAAAAAAGATCATGGTAAAGAACTACTTTTTCACCAATCAGGTGGATGTTGTGATGGTAGTGCCCCAATGTGCTATCCTATTAAAGAATTCTTAATAAGCGATGATGATGTACTAATTGGAAAAATTGGTGGTATTCCTTTTTATATAAGTGAAACTCAACACGCAGCCTGGAAAAATACAGATTTAATTATTGATTGTATTAAAGGTATGGGTGGAATGTTTTCTTTAGATAATGGTACTGGCAGAAGATTTTTAACAAGATCTGAAATTTGTATCCCCAAAGAAACAAAGACAAATTAAAAACTAAATAATCAACGTAGTGTAAATGAAAAAAACTTTAATTATATTAATTCTTATTTTTTTATTTAACACAAATGTTAATGCAGGATGTGACGACTCACCAGTTGATGGAGTTGATTACTCGAATTGTCAATTTTCTGAAGAACAAGATTTAAGTCGCGCCTATATACCAAATTCAAATTTATCTTTTATTAGTTTTATCAAGGTTAACTTTGATAAAAGTGTAATGATGAATTCAATTTTAAGTAACGGTAATTTTGCTGAATCTTCTTTTTTTAGAGCAAATTTATATGAGGCAAATTTAGAAGGAGGAAATTTTGAAAAAACAAATTTCACTAGTGCTAATTTAACACGTGTTAATTTTAGAGGATCTTCCTTAATAGAGGCTAATTTTAAAGATAGCAATCTTTTTGAAGCTGATTTCACTGGATCCAATATCACAAATGCAAGTTTTGAAGGAGCAAATCTAAATAATACTATTTGGGTTGATGGAACAAAATGTAGTTTAGTGTCTATTGGTGAATGTAAAAAATAAGATTTATAGTTTTAATAAATTTTATTTAAAACTAACTAAAATATTTATTTTTAAATTTAAGTCTAAAAGCTAATAAGATCAATATAACTAATAGAAATATTAAAGGTTCAATCAAATCTCTCTTTACTAGCCACAAATAGTGAATAGCACCAAATAAAGAAATTAAATATATTAACCGATGTAGCTTTTTCCAGTTATCCTTTAAAATTTTCATCATTCGTTTATTTGATGTTACTGCAAGAGGGATTAAAAGAAGCCAGGCTGAGAACCCAATAAATATATATTTTTTTTTGATTATGTCATCCCCAATGCTTGCTAAATCAAATCTATAATCTAAACCAACATAAGTCATCAAATGTACGGATGCATAAAAAAAAATAAACAAACCAAACATTCGTCTATAATTAATCCAGATATTAAACTTTGTAATTTTTTTTAAGGGGGTCATGGCAAGAGTGATCACAATAAAATAAAGTGTCCATTTACCAGTGTGGTGAGTTATGTCCTTTATAGGTTCAGGACCAAGTTGATTAGTTAGGATTTGATATATAATGTAAAATATTGGTACTAAGGATGAAATAAAAACTACTATCTTTAAATATCTTTGATTTATTTGTGTGAGCATGATTTTCTTATATTAAAAACTTAAAAGTATTTTTTTAAATCCATCCCAGAATATAAATTTGCAACCTCATCTCCATAACCATTAAACATTTGAGTTTCAACTCTGGGTGATAATAAACTTCCACCGACAACTCTTTCAGACGATTGAGACCACCTTGGGTGGCTAACATTTGGATTAACATTTGAATAAAATCCATACTCTCTTGGCGAAGCTTTCATCCATGATGAAGTAGGCATTTTTTTAACTAGTTTAATTTTAACTATTACTTTTGCACTTTTAAATCCATATTTCCATGGAACAAAAATTCTTAAAGGAGCACCATTTTGATTAGGTAAAGCTTTTCCATAAAGACCAGTAACAATAGTAGTTAATGGGTGCATTGCTTCATCAATTCTTAACCCCTCTCTATAGGGCCAATTTAATACGGGATATCTTTGGCCCTTCATTTGCTCTGGATCATAAACGCTTTCAAACTCAACAAACTTTGCTTCAGTCTTAATTGAAACTTTATTAAGTAATTTACTTAACGAAAAACCCATCCAAGGAATAACCATTGACCATCCCTCAACACACCGTAGTCTGTAAATTCTTTCTTCAGAAGGATATAACGAAAGTATTTCTTCAGCAGAAAGGGTAATAGGGCTTTCTACCTCTCCTTCAATTGAAATATTCCATGGCTTAATTTTAAATTCTTGAGAATTTTTATAAGGGTCACCTTTACCAGTTCCAAACTCATAATAGTTATTGTATGTGGTAATATCTTTATAACTGGTCAATTCTGAATTATTTTCTAAAGAATGAGCATTATTTAATAAAGACATTGAACTTAGTGTTAGCGATCCAAGACCCAAACCAACTGATTTAATAAATTTTCTTCTTTTGTTGTAAACCTTTTCTGGTGTTACTTCTGAATATTTATAATTTTTCATTAATAATAGATGTGCCTTTTAACCATTCAGTTGTTTGATCGTCGTAGTGTTCTTTTTTCCAGATAGGAGATCTTTTTTTAATCTCTTCAATAATATATCTAGATAAGACATATGCCTGATCCCTATGTTTACAAGCTACGGCAATTAAAATGCTAATATCACCTAAACTTAGATACCCTTTTGTATGCTCTATAAAAACTGCTTTATCTGTTATTTTAAGTTTTTCACTAGCCTCTTGATATATCTCTTCAAAGCTTTTTATAACCATCTCGTCATGAGCATCGTAAGTGATACCAGTTACTTTTTTATTTTCATTAACATCTCTTACAGTACCTGTAAAAAAAATAGAGGCTCCAAATTTAGAGGAGGAAATAAAATTTTCAGCACTAGTTATTGAAATTTTAGCATTTTTTATGTCGACTATTCTAGTATGTAGCATTACCCACCCCCTATTGGTGGTATAATTCCTATTTTTTGATCTTTAGTAATTTTGTAATTATCATTAATGATATTATTGCTCTCTGAACAAAAAGCAGAACTTTTAACAATTCTTATAAAATCTTCATTTCCTTTAAAGTTCTTATTTAAATAATTAATTAATTTATTTCTAAAATCTTTAATTTCAATCTTTTCTTTAATTTCAAATTCTAAATAATCCTTATTGCTAAATTCTCTACTTGCACCAAAAAGCTCAAGTTTTATTTTCATGACTAAAAGATATTATTTAAAAATTCTGGAAGACCATCGGGGTTAGTCCATAGTCCACTTTTTCCACCTTCTTTAATTAATAATCTAACATTATCAATTTTAAGATGTGGATTTACAATTTTACTCAAATCATAAATTGTAATTAATGCAGCATTAACTCCCATTATAGCTTCCATTTCAACACCTGTTTTAGCAACTGCTGACACGACACAAAATACCTCTAAAGAGCTATCTTCTTCATGCATAACAATTTTAGTTGCAGTATGATCTATTGGAAGAGGGTGACACAAGGGTATTAATTCACTTGTTTTTTTGACACCTAGGACAGCAGATACTTCAGCCAGAGAAATAGGGTCACCTTTAGGCATTTCTTTATTTTTAATTAAATTAAAAACTTCTTCGCCAACATAAATTTTCCCTGATGCTAAAGCTCTTCGAAAAGTTTCTTTTTTTGAAGAAACATCAATCATATTAAAAGAATTTTTTTTAAAAATCTCTTCAGCCCAATCTTTTAATTTTTTTTGATTTATTACTTTTAAATTTTTCATTTATCCACCAGTGCTTGATAGGTTTGGGGTAATACCAGTATCCCCAAGCTCTAAATAATGAGATTCTTTCTTAAGATGTAATTGTTTTATTATAATATCTACAAGCTCTTCTTTTTGATTATCATTTTGTAATAAGTGCCGGATACTAATTCCTGTGTTTCCAAACAAACATAATCTTAAATCACCTCTAGAGGTAATTCTTAATCTGTTACAAGTTTTACAAAAATCTTTAGTGTAGGGGGCAATTATTCCAAATTTACCCTTATACTGTGGATTAATAAAGTTTAATGCAGGACCCGCATCTTTTCCATGTGTTTGATAAATCCAATTATTTTTCTCTAAATAATCTTTAAATATATTTGAAGAAACATGATTTTTTTTAAAATAATCTAAATTATCACCAGTTTGCATTAATTCTATAAATCTAAAATCAATCTTATTTTCCCTTACAAAATTTCCAAATAGTTTAAAATCCTCATAAGTATCATTGACACCCTTAAGCAATACAGCATTAACTTTTATACTTTTGAAGTTTAATTTTTGTAAAATTTTTATACCCTCTAAAATTTCAAGAAGCCTGTCATGCCCTGTTAATTTTTTAAATGTTTTTCTATTTAAACTATCTATACTGATGTTAATTCCATCTAAACCAGTTTCATATAATTTTTCTGCAATCTTATCTAATTGATAGCCATTAGTGGTCATTGTTACTTTAGGAATATTTGAATTCTTTTTCATGTCCTTAAGAATTTCAAAAAAGTCTTTTCTAACTGTTGGCTCTCCACCGGTTAGTCTTATTTTACAAACACCTAGCTCAGATAAAGCTTTTGCTAGTCTTGATATTTCTTCACCAGACATAAAACTCCTCATGTCTCCAGGATTTTTTTTGTATCCTTGAGGTAAGCAGTAAGTACACTTATAATTACAAACATCTGTAATAGATAATCTTATATAAGGAAATTTTCTTCCAAATGTATCGGTAAGTGTTTTCATCTAATTCTTATTATATTATATTACAACAATATTTGAAACTAATTAACTTCTAGCTCTTTCAAACTAGAAGTTTAATTTTTTATTTTCCTGGCTCTTTGTATCCAGAAGCCATTTTGTTTGCAATTTTTGCAACTGCATTCAGATTAATTACTTCATGAATTGTAAAATCTGTAACAGCTCCACTAGATACCGCTACCATCCCAGATGCAGAAGCCTGTTCAAAAGTACCTTCTACTTCCACCATAAAATCATACTTTCCTCTAAGACCAGCGTAACCAGTGAGTTTTGCTCCAGCAGCTTCACAAAGAGCCGTTGTTGCAACTTTTCTGTCAGTGTCTGGATTATTTACAAACCCACCAAGACCTTTAGCCGTATAACATCCCATAACTATAAATTTAGCCATTGTTATCTCCTTTATTAATTTGAAACATTAAAACATATTTGCTAAAAATTTGGGACAAAATATTTTTTTTAAAATCAACTTAAGGTTTAGCAAATTATGTACGAAAAATTTGGACAATTCATTGACGGCAATTGGTCACCTTCTTCTAATAAAGAAACTTATGAAGTTATCAATCCTGCAACAGAAGAAATTTTAGGCCATGCATCAAAAGCTACATCTGCTGATGTTGATAGAGCACTAAAGTCTGCTGAAAAGGGATTAAAGGTTTGGAAAAAAATAACACCGTGGGACAGATCTTATATTTTGAGACGTGTAGCAGATAAAATTCGAGAAAAAAAAGATGTATTAGCTAAATGGATGACTTTAGAAAATGGAAAGCCCTTAGCAGAAGGTATTGGTGAAACAAATGGAGCAGCCGATATTTTTGAATGGAATGCTGAAGAAACAAAAAGAATTTTTGGTCAAACTATAGAAAGCAGATTTGAAGACACAAGAGTACATGTTTATTACCAACCAGTTGGTGTTGTAGCTGCATTATCCCCTTGGAATTTTCCACTTATTCTAGCAGCTAGAAAAATATCAACTGCACTAGCGGCTGGTTGTTCAGTAATTATTAAACCAGATACTATTACACCAGGTGTGGTAATGGAATTAGTTGATATTTGTAGAGAATGTGGTGTTCCTCCTGGAGCAGTCAATCTTTTATCAGGTGATCCACCAAGTATTGCCTCTCAATTAATTCAATCAGATATAATTAAAAAAATTTCAATTACCGGATCTGTAAGAGTTGGAAAATTGATTTTAAAACAAGCTGCAGATAAAGTCCAAAGAGTAACAATGGAATTAAGTGGCCATTCTCCTTTTATAGTTTTTGATGATGCTGATATTAAAAAAGCAGCCGATATGGCTATTTCTGCAAAATTTAGAAATAATGGTCAAGTTTGTATCTCTCCTAATAGGTTTTATATTCATGAGTCAAAAAAAGAAGAATTCACAAATTTATTTATAGAAAAAACTAAAAAATTAAAAATTGGAAATGGAATGGATTCAGATACTCAATTAGGTCCCTTAACAACTAAAAAAAGATTGGAAGAAATTGAAGAACTAGTTGAAAAAACTAAGCAAGAAGGAGCTAAAGTTTTACTGGGTGGCAAAAGACCAGCAGGTTTTAACAAAGGTTTTTATTATGAGCCAACAGTTTTTGATGATGTAAAAGATGATTTTACAATCATGAAACAAGAACCATTTGGACCACTAGTTCCGATGTTATCTTTTAAATCATTTGATGAAGTAATTGAAAGAGCCAACGATCATGACCTTGGCTTATGTAGTTATGTTTGTACTAATTCAATGGAAACGGCTCATTTAGCATCAGAACAGTTAGAGACAGGGTCTGTAGCAGTTAATACTGGAGCAGTTGCAATTGCTGAAGCTCCATTTGGTGGAATTAAGCAAAGTGGATATGGCAGAGAAGGTGGATCAATGGCAATAAAAGATTATCTCAATGTTAAATATACTCACATGGGTATTAAGGGCTAACATTTAATCTTAATGAAAAATATAGGATTTATTGGAATTGGTCTTATGGGATTTCCAATGGCAAAAAATCTTCTTAAATCTGGTTATAAGCTAAAAGTATTTAATAGATCTCAAGATAAGGCTGAAAGATTAAAAGAATTTGGTGCTGTAATTTCAACATCAGTCAAAGATGTAGTTACTAATTCAGATGTAATTATTACAATGCTAACAGATGATGCTGCTGTTGAAAAAGTAATGGATGACGAGGAGTTTATAAAAAATATCTCAGTTAATACTACAGTAATAGATATGAGCTCGATTAATCCAGTTCTAACAAAA
>CAJQSF010000023.1 GCA_905612495.1 uncultured Candidatus Pelagibacter sp. | reverse complement strand
AAGTATTATGGAAAATCCTACTATGAGGTTTTTCTTATTGTTAATGAAAAAATTAAGAATTTTTTCATTTCTTGTGTTTGAATCTATAATTGTAACTTCTTCATCCATAACTAAATCATATTCCTAAGTACATACTGAAGAATACCACCATTTTTATAGTATTCTAATTCATTCTTCGTATCAATTCTGCAAAGTGTTTTAATTTTCTTAATATCTCCAGATAAATATTTTATCTCTACTTGCACGTGATCCGAAGGGTTCACGCCTTCTTGAATATCAAGAACTGTAATTAATTCTGAGCCAATTAAATTTAAGTTTATTCTATTATTTCCTTCAGTGAATTGAAGAGGTAATACGCCCATACCAATCAAGTTTGACCTATGAATTCTTTCAAAGCTTTCTGCAATTACTACTTTTACTCCTAATAATTTTGTTCCTTTAGCAGCCCAATCTCTAGATGATCCTGTGCCATATTCTTTTCCACCAATTACTGCTAAATCTGTTTTTCTTTTTTTATATTCTTCTACGGCGCTATAAACAGACATTACTTTTTCTTCTGGATATAATTTTGTAAAACCACCTTCTGTTCCAGGAGCCATTTCATTTTTTATTCTAATATTTGCAAATGTTCCTCTCATCATAACTTCATGATTTCCTCTTCTAGATCCATAAGAATTATAATCTTTTGGTAATATTTGATGTTCCATAAAATATTCACCTGTGGGGCTTTCTTTTTGAATATTTCCAGCTGGTGAAATGTGATCTGTTGTAACCATGTCACCTAAAATTAAGAGTGGTCTTGCGTCTTTAATCGGTTTAAAACCTTCAGGTTTATCAGATAAATTTTCAAAGAAAGGTGGCTTCTTCACATAAGTTGACCCTGAATCCCAATTGTAGATACTTGTATTTTCAGTTTTAATTTCTTGCCATTGCTTAGGTCCTTCTGAAACATTTGAATATCTTTTAATAAACATTTTTGGATTCAAAGATTCTCTTAAGGTATCTTCAATCTCTTTATTTGATGGCCAAATATCTTTTAAGAAAATATCTTTACCATCTTTACTTTTTCCTAGTGGCTCATTGTATAAATCAAATTCCATATGTCCTGCAAGTGCGTAAGCTACAACTAGCGGAGGTGAAGCTAAGTAATTAGCCTTAATATGAGGGGATATTCTTCCTTCAAAATTTCTATTACCAGATAATACTGACACAGCGTATATATTTTCTTTATCAATAGCATTAACAATTTCATCAGGTAAAGGTCCTGAGTTTCCTATGCAAGTTGTACAACCATAGCCAACTAAATTGAAACCTAATTTATCTAAAAATACATTTAATCCAGCTTTTGCTAAATAATCAGTCACTACTTGTGATCCTGGTGCTAATGATGTTTTTACCCACGGTTTAGTTTCTAAACCAAGTTCTACTGCTTTTTTAGCTAATAAGCCCGCACCAATCAAAACGTTAGGATTTGATGTATTTGTGCATGATGTAATTGCAGCAATTAATATTGATCCATCTTTGATTTCATAATCTGTTCCAGAAACTTTTGAAAAATGTTTTTCTTTTCTTTCAGTAGCATCTTCAAGAACTTTTTTAAATCCTGAAGAAGCATCAGTTAATAAAACTTTGTCTTGAGGTCTCTTAGGTCCTGAAATTGTCGGTACAATTGTTGACATATCTAATGATAATGTGTCGGTAAATTCAATTCCGTCACTAGCCCATAAGCCTTGTTCTTTTGCATATTTTTCTACTATGTTAACTGTATTTTCATCTCTTCCTGAAAATCTTAAGTATTTTAATGTTTCATCATCAATTGGAAAAAATCCACATGTAGCTCCATATTCTGGGGCCATATTTGCAATAGTTGCTCTATCAGCAAGTGTTAAATTTTTTAAACCTTCTCCATAAAACTCAACAAATTTTCCAACAACACTCTTATCTCTTAACATTTTCACTACAGTTAATACTAAATCTGTTGCAGTTGTACCTTCTGGCATTTTGTTAGTTACTTCAAATCCAATTACTTCAGGTATTAACATTGAAATTGGTTGACCTAACATTCCAGCTTCAGCTTCAATTCCACCTACACCCCAACCAAGAACAGATAATCCATTAACCATAGTAGTATGACTGTCAGTACCAACTAATGTGTCAGGAAATAGATAGTCTTCCTCATTAAATTTCTCTGACCAAACTACTTTTGATAAATATTCTAAATTAACTTGATGGCAAATTCCTGTTCCAGGCGGAACTATTCTAAAATTATTAAATGCTTGTTGGCCCCATTTTAAAAAAGAGTATCTCTCCCCATTTCTTTTAAACTCAATATCTACATTTTTTTCAAACGAGTCTGCATTAGCTGACATATCTACTTGTACCGAGTGATCAATAACAAGATCAACTGCAGACAATGGATTAATAGTATTTGGATCTTTATTTTTTTCTTTAACAGCCTCTCTCATAGCTGCAAGATCAGCAACTGCTGGTATACCCGTATAATCTTGTAATAAAACCCTAGCTGGTCTGTAAGCTATTTCGGTTGATGATTTTTTTGTTTTTAACCATTCCTTAATTGCTTCTATTTGGTTTTTAGTAACAGACAAGTCATCTTCGTATCTTAGTAAATTTTCTAATAAAACTTTAAGTGATTTTGGAAGTTTTGAAATTCCATCTAAACCATTTTTTTCAGCTTCTGATAAAGAATAATATTTGTAATTACTATTATTAATGTTGATAGACTTTAAAGAGTTATATGAATTTTTATTTCCTGGTTTCATTTAGTTTTAGATGTAGAACCCTATTATACAAAAGATAAGTAGCAATGACATAGCATAATTAAATCGTTTAATAAAATTATTATTTGTAGCAAATTTCCTCAGAAACTTGCCTAAAAATGTCCATGAAGTGATACTTAAAAATGCTGTTACACTGCAGACTACAATTACCCAAATAGAGTGATTCAAGTAGTTTTCTCCTTGTTCGACAAAATTTGAACTTAACGTCACCCCAGCCATTACTCCTTTTGGATTTATAAACTGAAATATAAATTTATCAAAAAACTTTACTGGATTTTCAGTTTTTCCATCAGATGAAGTTTTTGAAAATGAAATCTTGTACGCTAGATAGATTAAAAAAAATGTTCCAAGAATTCTGATAATTTCCTGAATCATTGGATAATTTTTGAAACTTGATATTAAAACAAAATTAATTAATATAATTAAAGTTGTGTAACCAAAACCAACTCCTAGAATTAATGGTAAAGTTTTTCTAATTCCAAAATTAAAACCTGAGTATGCTGCAACAGCATTATTTGGTCCCGGTGTAAACCCTAGTGATAAAGAAATTCCTATTAATAGTAATAATTCAGGATGCATAAGAGTTAAGCTATTGGATGACCGTTTTCAGATTTTTGAGATGGATGAACAAGTATAACTTTTCCCTCATTATCTATTGATCCTAATATAAGCACTTGAGATACCACTCCTGCAATATTTTTTTCAGGAAAATTACATATTCCAATTACTTGTTTTCCTTTTAAATTATCTTCATTGTAGTAATGAGTAATTTGAGCAGATGACTGTTTAATTCCAATCTCTTTTCCAAAATCAACCTCAACCACTAAAGATGGTTTCCTAGCTTTTTCATTTTTCTTTACAGAGATTACTGTACCAACTCGAATGTCTACTTTATCAAATATATCAAAGGTGATTTGTTCTTTCATATATTTAATATATAATAGTTGATAAATATGAGTACAGAAAATAATTCAGAGCTATTGTATGATAATTCAGTTCAAATTTTAACAGACTTAATAGCTTTTAAAACTATTTCAGGAGAAGATAACAGCTCATTAATTAATTATTGTGATGATATCTTAAAAAAGTTAGGTGCTACTTCTTTTAGAACTTATGATGATGAAAAAAAAAGAGTAAACTTATTTGCTACACTAAAAGCTAAAAATTCAAATAATAAGAAGCCAATTATCTTATCAGGCCACACAGATGTTGTTCCTGTTTCAAAGGGTTGGAGTTCTGATCCTTTTACCGCAACTATTAAGGGTGATAAATTATATGGGAGAGGTTCGTGTGATATGAAGGGTTTTATTGCATGTGCTTTAGCTTATGCACCTATTTATTCTAAATCAAACTTAAATAGAGATATTCATTTCTCATTTACATTCGATGAAGAAACAGCATGCCAGGGTGCACCCATACTAATAGAGGAATTAAAAAAAAGAGATATTAAAGATGGTATTTGTATTATTGGCGAACCAACTAATATGAAAATTATTGACGCTCATAAGGGGTGTTATGAATATACAACTTATTTTAAGGGTTTAGCGGGACATAGTTCAGCACCTCATAAAGGTGTAAGTGCTGTTGAATATGCATCAAGATATATAAATAAATTAATTGAGCTTAGAGAGAAACTTAAAAATAGAGCACCTCAAGACTCCATTTTTGACCCACCTCACTCTACCCTTTCTATTGGTGGTGTGTTTGGTGGTATTGCTCATAATGTAATAGCAGACAAGTGTCATGTTAATTGGGAAACACGACCAGTTGTTAAAGAAGATGGTGTATTTTTAAATCAAGAAATCGACAAGTATGCAAATGAGATGTTATTACCTGAAATGAAAAAAGTTTTTCCCAATGCCTCCATTGAGAAAGATATTATTGGTGAAATAGTTGGGTTTGATAGAGAAGATAAATCAGATGCTTGTGAATTAATTTCAAGTTTGACAGGTGATAATTCTAGACAAGTTGTTTCATTTGGAACTGAAGCAGGTTTATTTCAAGAAATTGGGATTAGTACAGTGGTCTGTGGTCCAGGATCAATTGATCAAGCTCATAAAATTGATGAGTTCATTGTTTTGGATGAACTTAAAAAATGTTTAAACTTACTTGATGGCATCAAAGTAGAGTCTGTTTCAAATTAATAAATTGTTAAACAATACAAAGTAAATTATAATTTTTTATGTCTAAAAAAGATCCAAGAGATATGATTGGGTATGGCTCCAAAGATCAAAAGATTAAATGGCCTAATAATGCACGTATCGCTGTTCAAATAGTTTTAAATTATGAAGAAGGTGCTGAAAATTGTGTTTTAAATGGTGACAATAACTCAGAAGTTTTCTTATCAGAAATCATTGGTGCTAAGCCTGTAAAAGGTAGACATATAAATATGGAATCTCTTTATGAGTATGGTTCAAGAGCAGGATTTTGGAGATTACATAAACTGTTTCAAGAAAAGAAAATTCCAATAACAGTTTTCGGTGTAGGTATGGCTTTAGAGAAAAATCCTGAAGTTTCTAAAGCTATAATAGAAGCTGATTATGAGGTTGCTTGTCATGGGTGGAGATGGATTGACTATCAAAATATTAAAAAAACAGAAGAAAAAAAACATATGAAGCTTGCTATTCAAGCTCATACAAAAATTTTTGGAAACAGACCTGATGGTTGGTATACCGGTAGATGTAGCCCTAATACTAGAGACCTAGTTATGGAAGATGGTGGTTTTTTATATGATAGTGACTCGTATAGTGATGACTTACCATATTGGGAAACTAGAAATAAGAAAAAACAATTAATTATTCCTTATACTTTAGATAACAACGATATGCGATTTGCAACCAATCAAGGGTTTAATACAGGTGATCATTTTTTTTCTTATCTAAAAGATAGCTTTGATGTTTTATACGAGGAAGGAAAAACAAACCCTAAGATGATGTCAGTAGGATTACACTGTAGATTGATTGGAAAACCAGGTAGAATTCAATCTTTAAAGAAATTTCTAGATTATATTCTTAAACATGAGGATGTGTGGATATGTAAGAGAATTGATATAGCCAAACATTGGATTAAAAACTATTCTGAATAATGTCAAAAAAAATTATTTTTACAAATGGTCTTATTGATTTAGCTCAACCTAGATTGGGCACTAAGGTTATATTTAAAACAGATGACTTTTTTGCTTCAGCTAATAGAATTATTAATCCCTTGCCAGCAATTTTTAAAGATGGATTATTTGATAAAAATGGTAAATGGATGGATGGATGGGAGTCTAGAAGAAAAAGAACTAAAGGGCATGATTACATAATTTTAAGATTAGGAAAACTTAGTTCTATTAAACAAGTTGATGTTGATACATCACACTTTAATGGAAACCAGCCAGCAATGATTTCTATTGAAGGAACAAACTCAAGTTCAAATAAGATAAGTCAATTAAAGTGGGAACCACTACTTTCTAAAAAAAAAACTAGAGCAAATAGCCATCACTTCTTTACTGTAAATAGTAAAAAAAATATTACACATATAAAATTTAATATTTTTCCAGATGGTGGGGTTGCTCGATTGAGATTATTTGGCTCAATTGTTAAATCTAGTAAATTAAAAAATAAGAAAACAAATCTTGCATCACTATTAGATGGTGCTTCTGTTATTGCTTGCAACAATGAGCACTTTGGTAAAGCTGAAAATATTTTAGCACCAGGTAAAGCTAAAAATATGGGGGATGGATGGGAAACAAGGAGAAGACGTGGCCCAGGATTTGATTGGTTAATATTAAATTCTTTAGATGGGAAAGAAATTGATAAAATTGAAATTTCTACCCATCATTTTAAAGGCAACTTTCCTAGCCACTGTTCATTACAAGCTGCTTATTTACGAACAATAAAAAACTCTAAACAAATTGTAAATTCTTCAATCAAATGGAAGTATCTATTAAAAGATGCAAAATTATCCTCTAATAAAGTACATATTTTTAAAAATAACCTAATGAAAAAAGATAAAATTAATTTTATAAAAATTAATATTTTTCCAGATGGTGGGATATCTCGATTTAGAGTTTATGGAAAAAATGTATGACTAACTTTGTGATCAAACCAAAGCCTATTAATAAAGAAAATTTTAAAAAGTTTGGAGATATGATTACAACAGCTGATATTAAACCGATTGAAATTAACGAAGGTTATGCCAAAAGATTTGATGGAATAGCCAACTTAGATACTTCAAAAGATAATGGAGAAACTACTATTAGTATTTTTTCAGCTCTAAAGAGATCTTTTCCAATGAAAATTGATATGATGGAAAAACATCCTTTAGGAAGTCAGGCCTTTGTACCAATGAAACAAACTACTTTTTTAGTACTTGTTGCGCCTAGGGGCAATAAACCAGATCTTGATAAAATTGAAGCTTTTGTTGTTCCTCAAGAAATAGGGGTTAATTATAACCCAGGTACTTGGCATTTTCCTCTAATAGCCACAGAAGATATGAATTTTTTGGTAGTTGATAGAAAGGGTTCTGGAGATAATCTTGTTATCGAAAATATAGAAAAAGACGAAGTAATCCTTAAATACTAAAACCCGCCGCACTAATGCGACGGGTCTTTTTTAACTATAGAGTTGTCTTATGATCTTTTAGATATAGCCAAGTGAACTACAGCACCAAGTGATGCTCCAATTATCCAAGCGTATCCTCCACCACCACCTAAATTAGCAAAGAAATCATCTAAACCTAAAACCAAGATGTTAGGCCATACAGAACCAACGGCAATGTAACCTGAAAGTATCCAAGCCAACATTCCTTTGAAGTTAAAGCCACCATTGTAATGATACTTAGCTTTTGGACTTGCATCAAACAAATCATCTATATCGATTTTTTCTTTCTTGATAATATAGTAATCAACCATCATGATACCAAATACAGGTGCTAGAATTGCTCCTAAAGTATTAACAAATGGAAATAAACCCATTTGAGTAATAACAGCAACCCACATACCACCAATAATAAAACCAAAACCTGCAGTTATTAATCCACCAGTTTTAAAACTAATTTTACTTGGCATTAAATTGGCTAAGTCATACGCGGGAGGTATAAAGTTCGCTACCATATTTATTCCAACTGTTGCTGCAAAAAAAGCAAATGCAGCGATAATTGTTAAACCTAAGTTATCTACTTTAGCTACCATCTCTGTTGGACTTGCTACATATTCACCAAAAATAGCTATTGTTCCACCAGTAATCATTAAAGTTATGAAAGAGAATAAAATTACGTTTCCTACTAATCCCCATAGGTTTCCTTTTTTCATTTCTTCTTCATTTTTAACAAATCTAGCAAAGTCACCAAAATTGATTACTACTGCAGCGAAATATCCAACCATAATTGAAAATACAGCTATGAAAGCTCCCATTGATCCTAAGCCTTCAAAACCACCAGTTCGTTCTCCTCCAGAAAATATAGATCCTACTTCTGAAAAAAGTCCTCCACCAGCTTTAACCCAAATAACAATCATTAAAAAAATCATTACCGCGTAGACTGCTGGTCCTGCAAAGTTTAAAAACTTTTTGATCAAGTCTACACCTTGCCAAAATAGGTAAACTTGGAATGCTGATACAAATATAAATGAAACCCACATTACACCTGTCATACCAAGAAGCATAACTTCACCTTCCATTCCTGTAACACCAGTAATTAAAAGTGCTACCGCAGTGGATGCAGCGTAAGTTTGTGCTCCGTACCAAAACATTGCAACAATTCCTCTAGCCATTGCTGGAAAATTTGCTCCAAATACACCCATACTTACACGGGCAAATACTGGATATGGAATTCCATGTTTTACACTTGGTTTACCTGAAAGGTTAACTAGCCACATTATAAAAAATCCTGCAAGAATTAATGCAGCAAATACAGCCCAACCATTTAATCCAGATGCTAAAAATAATGATGCTGCCAAAGTATAACCAAATAAACTTTGAACATCATTAGCCCACACGTTAAAGATTTCGAACCATCCCCAATTTTTTTTACCACTTGGAGTTGGAGCTAAATCTGAATTGTAGAGTTTTGACGATCTACCCATATTATCTCTCCTTTTTTGTTTAGTTCCTCAAATGTAACTATTAAGAAGTTACGGTAACTATAACTGTGACAGTATGGATTGAGAAAGTAATGTAAACATTAATGTTACACAACTCCAGGTTTATTAAATTAACTAATAAAAATAGGGTTTATTTGACTATAAAAAAAATATTTTGAACACTAATTGTAAAAATTAATCGTTCCAACCGCTTACCACTTTAACTTCCAAATATTCTTCTAAGCCTAATTTTCCAGCCTCACGACCAATTCCAGAATGCTTGTAACCCCCAAAAGGAGCATCAGGCGCTAAGCCAGCACCATTAATATCAACCATTCCTGATCTCAATTTTCTAGCAACTCTATTAGCTTTTTCTTGATCTTGAGTTTGAATAAAGTTTAATAATCCATAAGGAGTATCATTAGCTATAGCGATAGCTTCTTCCTCTGTTTCAAAGGGTATAATTGATAAAACAGGTCCAAATATTTCTGTTCTTGCAATTTGCATTTGGTTATTAACATCTGCAAATGCAGTAGGTTTAACAAAATAACCTTTGTCTAATCCTTCGGGTTTACCTGTGCCACCAGCAACTAATTTAGCACCTTCATCAATGCCAACTTGAATTAGTGTTTGAATTTTATCAAATTGAGCTTTTGAAACAACTGGGCCAATATGATCGCCCTCTTTTGATGCAACATCCACCTTCATCGAGTTAGCAAAATTTTTAACTCTTTCAACAGTTTCATCGTAAATTGATTTTTCAACTAACATTCTTGTTGGTGCATTACATGATTGTCCTGAATTTCTAAAGCATCTTAACGCACCTCTTTCAACTGCTTCAGGATCTGCATCTTTAAATATAATATTTGCACCTTTCCCTCCAAGCTCAAGACTAACTCTTTTAAAGTCACTTGCTGCATTTTGAGAAATTAGTGCACCGGCTCTAGTAGATCCTGTAAATGAAACCATGTTTACATCCGGATGACTTGTTAATGCATTACCACTGATGGCTCCATCACCATTAACTAAATTGAATACACCTTTTGGTAATTTTATTTCATCAATCATTTCTGCTAAAATTATTGAGGATAAGGGTGCTATCTCAGATGGTTTAAGTATCATTGTGCAACCAGCTGCAATTGCTGGTATTACTTTTAGGCAAACTTGATTCATTGGCCAATTCCATGGTGTTATTAAAGCACAAACTCCCTTTGGCTCATGTATAATATTATTATTTAAAGCATGAGGCCCTAATTTTGCTTCGAATGTATATTCTTTTAAAACTTTTATATAAGATTTTATGTGACTTGCCCCTGTACCTGCTTGTAACTGTGTTGAAAAATCAATAGGTGATCCCATTTCAAGAGAAATAGCTTTTGCCATATCTGTCCATCTTTTTTTATAAACTTCATATAAATTTTCTAAATATTTTAATCTTTCTTCTTTAGTTGAGAAGGCCCAAGTTTCAAATGCCTTTGTAGCTGAATTTACTGCATCATTTATATCTTCTACTCCACCTAAAGATATAACCGCACACTCTTCCTCTGTTGAAGGATCTATTACTTTATAGTCGTTTGGTATTTTTGGAGAAACCCATTGACCATTTATGTAAAATTTTTTTTTATCTAACATTTTTGAAAATTATATTATCTCTTAACTTTTGCAAACAAATTAGTTAATTCATAAACAATTGTTGCGGCTGCTAATGATGTAACTTCTGCATGATCATATGCAGGTGAGACCTCCACTACATCTGCAGAGATTAAGTTTAAACCTGATAAACCTCTTATGACATTAACCATTTCTCTAGTGGTCATACCTGCGATTTCTGGTGTGCCCGTTCCTGGTGCAAAAGCAGGGTCTAAGACATCTATATCTATTGATAGATAAAGAGGATTATCTCCTACTCTTTTTCTTATTCTTTCTGCAATTTTATCTGTTCCTTGTGTTTGAAATTCATCACAGTGAATAATCTTAAAACCAAACTCTTCATCATTTTTGATATCATCTCTACTATAAAGCGGTCCTCTAATACCAACGTGCATCGAAGCATCATCTAAAAATAAATTTTCTTCTCTTGCTCTTCTAAAAGGTGTTCCATGCGTATAAGGAGCACCAAAATAAGTATCCCAGGTATCTAAATGTGCATCAAAATGTACTAAAGCAACAGGTCCATTGTTCATTTTGTTGATAGCCCTGAGTAATGGAAGAGCAATCGTATGGTCTCCACCTAAACTAATAATACCACCAACCTTATCTAATAATTCGTTAGCCCCCTCTTCTATTTGTTTAATAGCCTCATCTATATTGAATGGGTTACAAGTTATATCTCCTGCGTCAGCTACTTGCTGAACTTTAAAAGGTTCAACATCGTAGCTTGGGTGATAGTTAGTTCTCAAATGTCTAGAAGCTTGCCTAATACTCATTGGACCAAATCTTGCTCCAGGTCTATAACTTGTTCCGGCATCAAATGGTATTCCAACAATTGCAACATCACAACTTTCAACATCTCTTAATTCTGGTAATCTAGCAAAAGTAGATGGTCCAGCAAATCTAGGAACTTTAGTCCCACTAACAGGTTGAATTGGGTTTTTATTTCTTTCTTTTTTCATTTATAAATAAAATGTACCACATTCTATAAGAATGGAATATCCTCTATCTTTAAATTTATGATCTTTTTAAGAGCTATTTTACTATCAATTTTTTTAATTACACCTCTAAAAGCAAATACTATCTATAATTTGATTAAGATACCTAACTTAGAAATCTATGAGATTAATACTAAAAATAATCTAAAATATTTTTATGCTGCAAGACCATTTCGATTAGGAACTCAAAAAAATATTATATGTTTAAATTCTAATAAAAAAAATTATGATGAAAAATATAAAATAATCAATCAGAATCTAAGTAAATACTCACGTAACTTTTTAAAAATAATTAATTTAAAATATATAGTTTTATGTAAAAATTTATCAATTTCTGGAATATACACGGCTGGTATTCCAGATAATATAATGAAAACATTAATACTTGATATTGAGTTTAATAAAAAATATTTTGAAAGAGTAATTCATCATGAAGTATTTCATATAATAAACCTTAGTTATAAAGAGCTCTTTAATGAAAATGAATGGATAAATTTTAATAAAAAAGATTTTCAATATGCTAAATGCTCAACCTGTACTGATAAAATTGATCTTAATACATATATTGATTCAGATGGATTTTTAACAGAATATTCAAAGACAACACCATCAGAGGATATGGCAGAAGTTTTTTCACATATTATGTTTAATATAAATATTTCTAAAAATGATTCAATTCTTCAAAAAAAAAAAGAATTTATAATAAGAAATATATTGAAAGTGGATAAAACTTTCAAATTCTAGAATATGATAAAAAAAATTAGGGCCTCCATATCTGAAAAAATTCTATTGATTTTTTTAATGATATTAGCAATAGTTTCTTTGACTTCTTATATAATTATCAAAAATAAATGTTTATTTGTTAAAAATTATAATCCAAGTGATATTCAATTTAATAATTCACAGAATATAGCAATACTTAATGCTCCGTGTGGAAATGTTATCATAGAACTTTATCCAGATGTATCTCCCATTGCAGTTGAAAGGTTTAAAACATTAATAAGAACCAATAGATATGATGGTATTGCTTTTCATAGGGTAATTGAAAATAAATTAATTCAAGCTGGAGATTTAGAGTTTGGTAGAAGAAATAGTTTAGATTATGGAAAGATAGGAACTGGCCAATCTGGATTAGGAACTATCAATTCTGAGTTAGAAAGTGAATTTAATTTCACAAAAGGAAGTGTTGGTTTGGCTAGAACTTTTAGAAATAATACAGAAGATAGTCAATTTTTTATAATACTTGAGGATGAGCCATTATATGAAGGTGAATATACTCCGGTTGGTAGGGTTATTTATGGTATCAAAGTCTTAAATAAAATTAAATTTCTAGATAACTCTGAGTATATTCTGAGACCCGATTTCATAAATACCTTTAAAATGCTCAATTAAATCACCCAGAGCAGTTTGGTTGCATATTTTGATACTCTAAATTTCTTGATCCAATCTACCATTTCTCTGAAACTATTTTATTGTAAACTTTAATTTTCTCAAATAAGGTTTTGGATATAACAATGGATCTTATTTAATAGAACAGCAGATGCCCAAACAGAAAAGCTTTACTAAAATTAAAAAGCCTAAAAATTTAAACACTATATATGGACTACCCCCAGAATCTTATACTGATGATGGTTTTTGGAAAAAAGAATGTAATACAGTTTTGTCTGATGATTGGTTGTTTGTTGGTCTAGTTCATGAGCTTAAAAATCCTGGTGATGTAATTCCTTTATCCATTGCAAGTAAGCCTATATTTCTTGTTAAAAATCTAGAAAATAAAATTTCTGCTTTTCATAATGTGTGTAGTCACCGATGCTTGAAACTGGTTGATGAAAAAAAGAATGTAGGAAAAATTATTAAATGCCCTTATCATGCATGGAGCTATAATTTAAAAGGACAATTAAAAGCCGCACCACATATCGGTGGTACAAATCAGCATAAACCTGAAGGTTTTAGTTTTTTAGATCATGGATTAAAGCCAATTAGGACTCATATTTGGCATGATTGGATTTTTATAAATTTTAATGGAAAAGCAAAACAATTTGAAGAATATGCTAAGCCACTTATAAAAAGATTTAATGATATTGATTTAACAAAATTAAGTTATGTCGCAACTTTAGATTTCGGTAAAATAAATACTAATTGGAAATTTCTTATTGAAAATTTTATTGAACCTTATCATGTTCAGTTTGTACATAAAACAACTACAAATCAACCCTTAAAGGATCATTACACCTTTGTAGATGGTAAGTGTTATGGAAGTGGTGTTGATGTTGAGCAAGAAGATGAAAAAAATTACAACGCTTTATCTGTTACCTCAAGATACCTGTCACTTTTTCCAAATTTTATAATGGGGACTTATTATCCAAATCAAGTTGGTGTTTATTTAAATATTCCTATAAGTCCAGGCGTAACCTCACAAAAAAGAATAATCTATACTATAGATAATAAAGTGATGACTAAAAAAGAAATTCAAGCAACTAAGGATATTTGGTGGAGTGTTCATAAAGAAGATCATGAGATGTGTGAAAGATTACAAGAAGGTAGATCTTCTCCAGCATCAAATAATGGTGGGCTTTTATCTCCTGTATGGGAAAAAGGAGTCCAGGCATTTCAAAAACTTATAATGAATTCTATTAGAAAATCTTTCAAAATGACAAGAAGGATAAAAAATGTCTAAAGAAATTAACCTAGAGGGTTACAGACTTGCTCATACTATGATCAGAGTTAAAAATTTAGAGGCGTCTTTTGATTTTTATTGCAAAACTTTAGGGATGAAAATTTTAAGAAAAACAGACTATTCAGAAGGGAAATTTACTAATGCCTTTATTGGTTATGGTCCCGAAACAGAATCACCATGTTTAGAATTAACCTGTAACTGGGACCAAAAAGATGATTATGACAAAGGTAATGGATGGGGACATGTTTGTATAGAAACACCAGATGTTTACAAAGCTTGTGATGATCTTGCAAAATCAGGCATAAATATTACCCGTAAACCAGGTCCCATGAAACATGGAACTAGAATAATAGCCTTTTGTGAAGATCCAGATGGATACAAAGTCGAGTTAAATGAACCAGTAAAAGTATAAATAGAAAGGGAAGATAAATGTCAAAAAAACCACAATTATATAAATTTAAAGATATTGAAAATAGACTTCATACTTTAGAGCCAGGAAAAAGTTACATTAAACCTTTTGTGACCAGCAAGGTGAGTAACACAATGTGTGGAGGTTTAAATTTTTTAAACAAAGCTTCTATACCATGGGATTTAACTTGTGATGAAATCATCTATTGTATGACAGGAACTTTTCGCCTTACATGTAATGGTGAGTCTTATATTTGTAACCCTGGAGATGTGCTTTATATTCCAAAAGATAATCATATTGCTTATGAATGTGATGAAAAGTGTGTAATATTTTACGCTGCTTACCCTCATGATTGGAAACAACAAGCAGGTATTACATTCGTACCAGGAATAGACCCTGAAGATATGCCACAATAGTAAAACTAAAGGAGATTAATGTGAACAAGAATGAAAAAATTTATTATGAAAACTTTAAAGATGCAGTTGAACGTAATAGAAAAAAAATACCTTCTGTTCATAAAAAATTAAAAGATGCTGGTGTGAAGTATGTTTTATCCAGCTGGATTGATCTCCATGGCATTCCAAAATCAAAACCTGTACCAATGACTGATTTTGAACCATTATGTTTAGGTAAAGGGCCTCAGTTTGCCGTTCATTCTATCTCTTTTGTGCCTGAGCTTACTCCCGCAGACTCTGATCAGGTCATGTTACCAGATTTAGATGCTGTTTATATTTGTCCATGGGACACTACTACTGCTATTATTTTTGCAGATCTATTTTGGGAGGATAAACCGTATAATGTTTGTCCTAGACAAGCTTTAAAGCGCGCAATGCAAAAAGCTCAAGATGCGGGATATAAAGGAATGGCTGGTATAGAGCCTGAGTTTATTGCAATGAAGTATGATGAAAATGGCCAACCTGTTAAAGCTATTGATAATGATCCAATCAGGGGTCTTAGGCCAAGACGACAAGCTTTTGGTTATGACGTAGAACATACACTAGACTCTATGCATTTTTTAAAAGAGCTAATAGATATTTTAAATGATCTAGGTTGGATGATCCATGATGTTGTGGCAGAAGGAGCCTATTCTCAATTTGAATTAGATTTTCACTATACCAACCTCTTAGAGATGGGAGATAGATTAGTTTTTCTTCGAATTCTTTTAAAAGAAATAGCTAAAAAAAATAATATGTTTATTACCTTTATGCCAAAACCGACCATAGGTGACTGGAGATCAGGAGCTCATATTAATTTTTCAATGGTAGATAAAAATGGAAAGAATATTTTTGATGGTGGAAATAAATGGTCTAAAGAATCAATCTTTGCTGTTGGTGGGTTAATGAAACATGCTGAAGCAATAACCTCCATTACATGCTCAACTGTAAATTCATACAACGGATTAGTGCCAAGAGTTGGTGGTTTTGAAGGTGGAACTGTAACTTGGGCTCCAACAAATATTACTTATGGGCACAATAATAGATCTGCACAATTTAGATTGCCTCAAAATAGATATTGTATTGAAAATAGAGCAGCAGATATGACGATGAACGTTTATCTAGCACTCTCAATGACTATTTCAGCAGCAATTGAAGGAATTGAAAACAAAATACATCCAGGGAAACCAACTGATCAAGATTTATATAATATGTCAGAGAGTGAGTTTAAAAAACTTGGAATTAAAAGATTGCCAAGAAACTTACTGTCAGCGATTGAAGCTCTAAAAAATGACAAACTAACTGATGAAGTTTTAGGTCCAGTCATGAAAAAATCAATACTAGCTTATAAGAATGATGAATGGGAACGATACCATCAAGCAGTAACTGACTGGGAAGTAAAAGAGTATCTTAGACTTTATTAATGAAAGACTATCAAGAGTTTAACTTAGGAAATATTAAACTCTTATCTGGTAAGATCTTGAAGTCTGCCAAATTAATTTATAAAACTTATGGTAAACTTAATAAAGATCATTCAAATGTAATTGTACTTCCAACATTTTATACAGGCACTCATATCCGCAATGAAGGTTTTATTGGAAAAAATAGGGCAATAAATCCGAATAAATATTTTATTATTTCAATAAATATGTTTGGGAATGGTTTCTCAACATCACCAAGTAATACTATTAAATTACAACGTGGCTCTCAATTTCCTGAAATAACACTTTGGGATAATGTTTATTGTCAGCATAAATTGATAAATGAAAAACTTAACATAAAAAAAATTGCACTAGTGACTGGCTGGTCTATGGCTGGGTGTCAGTCATATCAATGGGCGGCACAGTATCCTAATATGGTCAAAGCAATTCTACCGTTTTGTGCGTCATCAAAAACCTCAATACATAATCATGTTTTTTTAGAAGGTGTAAAGGCAGCACTAATAACAGATAAAAGTTGGAACAATGGAAATTATAAAAAACAACCAGTTGATGGCTTGAAAGCCTTTGGACGTGTATATGCTGGTTGGGCCTTCTCTCAAGATTTTTATAGAAAAAAACTTTATAACAAATTTGGTTTTAATAATGTAGAGGATTTACTTAAAGATTGGGCTAATGATCATGCAAAAAATTGGGATGCTAATAACCTTTTAAGTAAATTAAGGACCTGGCAATTAAATGATATTAGTAAAAATCCAATATATAAAGGTGATTATATTAGGGCACTTAAATCAATAAGAGCAAAAACAATTTTGATGCCATGTAATCAGGATTTATATTTTAGAACAGAAGATAATATGTATGAAGAAAAATTTATTAAAAAGGTATCTTTAAAACCTATTGACTCACCTTATGGACATTGTGCTGCAAATCCAGGTAATGATAAAAAATTTCAAAGAAAATTAGATCAAAATATTGCTGAACTATTAAATTAGTTAAATAAACTAATTAAAAACACTACTAAATTACAGGTTGTACCCAATATAGACACTATAAAGCTTTTTGTATGAAGCAAAATCAATCAAACTAAATTTATGAAAAATCAGCTTAAAAAAGAGCTTAAGAATATAAATATAGACAGTCAAAGTTTATTTAAAAGCCCATTAAAAATTCTTAAAAAAATAAACTTAAATAAGTTCAAAAAGATCAAATCATTTTCTTTAACTGAAAAATATAAAGATTTCAAAAGAAGTATTAAACAAAAGGAACTAAATAAAATCAAGTTATTAAAAATAGAAAAAATTAAAGAATTAAAAAAAGAGAAATTAGAACAAGAAAAAAAAAAGATAGAAGAGATAAAGTTAATTAAACAAAATGAATTGAATCTAATAAAGGAAGAAAAACAAAGAATAGAAGATCAAGAAAAAATAAAATTAAAAATCATAAAACAACAACAGCAGATTGAAAGAAAAAAAATTAAACTTGAATCTCAAAGAATCAAAACTGAAGAGCAAAAACTAAGAGATGAAGTTGAAGAAAAAGCAAGACAAGATGATTTAAAATTAAAAGAAGAAAAACTAAGATTAGAATTTTTTAAAAAGCAAAGAATAAGACAAGAGCAACAAAGGGCAAAAATTGAAAATGATAAGTTAATGGCTCTTGAGAGACAGAATGCTCGTGAAGCTAAACAGAAAATAAAGGATGAGGAGGAAAGATTAAAAGATATTGAAATTGATAAACAAAAAAAAAATCAACAAAAATTAAAGGAAGATGAACATAAACTAAATTATCAAAAACAAAAACTTGAAGAAATAGAACAAAATATCAAAAAAAATGAGGCTGAAAGATTAAGAGAAAAAGAAATAAAAATATTAAAAGAAACTGATGAGTTAAGAGAAAAAGAGAACGAATTTAGACTAAAAGAGAAATTAGAAATAGAAGAGCTTAAAGAATTAAGATTAAAAGAAGCTAATCACAGAAAAACAGAAGAAGAGTTACAATTAAAAGAAGAAGAGATAAGATTGGAAAATCTAAGAGAACAAAAAATAACTGAAGCTCGGCTTCTTGAGGAAAAAAGACTCAAAGATGAAGAAGAAAGAATAAAAGAATGGGAAAGGAAATTTGATAAGGAACAAATAGCAAAAGAAGAAGAATTGATAAAGAAATTTAGTGACCAATTAATTAGAGAAAAAGAAGAAAAAGAAAAGATAATAGAATTTAAAAAAGAAAAAGTTGTAGAAGAAATAATAGATAATGAGATAAGGAAAGAAGAAGAGGAAAATATTAGTTAATTAAAGGTTTTCCTGTTGCTAGTGTGTATTTAATTCGATCTTGCGTTTCTTTTGTTTCAATTAGTCTCATGAAAGCATCTAATTCTAACTTAAATAAATCATCTTCTGATAAAATTTTATCAGCAGTTGTGTCCCCTCCACTCAGGACATGAGCCAATTCCTTTGCAACTATAACACCATGCTCACGAATTTTTTTTTCATTGTAAAGTTTTTCTACAATTTTGTTCATTTCTATTAATACTTCTTTTCCTGGTAGATTAAATTCTGTCTCTAATGGAGCTTTAAAATCTTTATTATTATTTAAGATTTTTCTTGAAACTTCCAAAAGACTATTTCTATTCATTATTTTTTTATCTTCAGGTTTTAAATATTTTAATGGTTCTGCCTCAACTGGTGAAGTTGCAGTTTTTCCATAACCAATAATATCAAACACTTTAAGAGGTGCGTAATGGGGGTCTTTTTTAGCTTGATCCGTATCAAGCCATCTTGCCAACATTTCCTTGCATCCTCCACCAGCTGGTATTAATCCAACTATCGTTTCAACTAATCCAACTACAATGTTTGTATGTGAGGCGACAAAATTACTTTGAACCATAACTTCAAATCCTCCACCAAGTGTTAATCCTGATGGTGCAGAAACAACAGGATGATCGGAATACTTAAGGTGCTTGCAGGTTTCTTGAAAATATCTAATAAATTTTTCTATTGATTTAAAATCATTCTTATTAACAAAATTCATTGTGTAACTCAAATTTACTCCAGCTGAAAATTGCATACTCTCATTTATTATAATCAATGGTTTATCTGTAGCTTTTTTTAAAGCATCCATTGAATCATAATCTAGTGCATTTGCCTTAGTTGTAAATTCAACAATATTATAATCATTAAATCTATATATCTGTGCAGAGCTATTTCCATCCACACTTAATGCTTTCTTTTTGACCTTTCCAAATGTTTCAATGTCAGTATATTTTTGTCTAGATCCATAAAAATCCTGATTTTTAGTTTCTGATAAATCTTCTAAAAATGTATTTCCTTTAAAATTATCAATCTTATTAAAAAACATTTCAACTCCAATTTCTTCCAACATTTCAAATGGACCTTTAGTCCAATTAAAACCTAACCTCATTGCTTCATCAATATCATTAAAATCTTTTGTAATTGTTGGAACTAAAGATGAGGCATATTTAATAATCTTAGAAATAACAGACCAAGCATATTTGCCATACTTATCGTTTCTTGAGATTAATGTTTTAAGGTCCACTTTATCTGATTTAATATTAATTTTTTTAGTTGGGTAATATTCACCTGTCTCAAGATTTAAAGCCTCCATTGTCTTCTTACCATCACTTTTATTGATTCTATAAAAACCACCCTTACCTTTTCGGCCTGTATATCCAGTCTCAATTAACTTTTTTACTAAAGGAATTTCTTTTGCAACAACTTGAAAGGGATCATTTTCTAAAAGCTCTTTAATAAAACTTTTTAAAACATCGGCCATTAAATCAATCCCAATTAGATCATAAAGACCAAATACACCTGTTTTGGGTATTCCCATTGGTCTTCCAAAAATTGCATCAGCTTCTTCGATGCTAAGTTTCATCTTAAAGGCTTCAGTCATTGCAATCTGCATTGCAAATACTCCAATTCTATTACCTAAAAACCCTGGAGTATCATTACAAACGATTGCACCTTTACCAAGTTCTGTTTCACAAAATTTTTTCAATGAATTAATTTTTTCTAAGTCGTTATTCTCATTTTTAACTATCTCTAGAAGACCCATATATCTGACTGGGTTAAAGAAGTGAGTGATGCAAAAATCTTTTTTTTCTTCTTCTGATAAGTGTTGAGATAAAACTTTAATAGGTATGGATGATGTATTTGAAGATACAATTGCACCATCTTTTCTTTCCTTAAATATCTTTTTATAAATGTCATGCTTGATATCTATTCTTTCCACTACAGCTTCTACCACCCAATCTGCTTCCTTAACTTCATCAAAATGATCTATAATATTTCCTACTTTAATATTATTTATTTTCGATTTATCTAATAAAAGTGGAGGTCTTGATTTATGAATTTTGTCTCGTGCTTGCTCACTTATTTCAGTTTTTAAATCTAACAAAGTTACTGGGATATTTGCATTGCATAAGTGTGCTGCAATTCCACTGCCCATTGTCCCTGAGCCAATAACTACTACTTTTTTAATTTCCATAAGATTTAATAATTGAGATGCTATTTATAATAAATAAAGCAAACTTAGTAAATAAATTATCTGTTAATTCCTCTTAGTCTTTCAGATCTTCTTCTTAAAAGCTCCGCACTAACTAGGATTAAAGTAGACATTATAATTAAGCACGTTGCCACGGCCATGATTGTTGGACTTAATTGTTCCCTTAGCCCAACCCACATTTGAATTGGAATAGTAGTGGTTTCAAGTCCTGCTAGAAATAATACAACCACAACTTCATCAAAAGAGGTTACAAAAGCAAATAGTGCCCCAGAAATAACTCCTGGTAAAATTAAAGGCAATGTTATTTTCATAAAAGTATTAACTGGATTGCTACCTAAGCTAGCTGCAGCTCTTGTAACACTATGATCAAAACCAGTTAATGTTGCAGTAACTGTAATAACAACAAACGGTGTTCCTAAAATAATATGTGCTAAAACTATCCCTGTATGTGTTGCGGCCAAACCTACTTTTGCCATAAAGAAAAATATTGCTGTACCTGAAATAATTAATGGAACAATCATTGGTGAAATTAATAAAGCCATGAATGCTGCTTTGTAAGGCATGTGTCTACTGCTTAAACCTAATGCCGCAACTGTTCCAAGAATTGTTGAACCAATAGTAGCAAAGAAAGCAATGATAATACTATTTTTTGCAGCTAATCCCCATGGATTTTTAGTTCCATAAATCATATCTTCATACCATCTTAAAGAAAAACCTTCTGGGTCAAGTGCTAACATTTTTGCTGAAAAGTGAATATATTGCTCAGCATTAAATGAAAGTGGTAGGATTATAAATAATGGAGCTATTAAAAAGAAAAACACTAATCCACAAATAGTTAAATATGTGTAGTGCCAAATTCTATAATTCCATGATGTGTAATTTGGTAATGACATAATTTATCCTAGTTTAATATTATCTACTCCGACTAATTTATTATAAATCCAGAAAATTGTTAAAACACCAACCAAAAGCATTGTACCTAATGCGGCTGCAAATGACCAATCTAAGGAACTCTTCATGTGATAAGCAATTGTATTACTAATTAACGATCCACTAGCTCCACCCACTAACGCAGGAGTAATATAATAACCTATTGCTAAAATAAAAACCAACAATGATCCAGCACCAATGCCTGGAACTGTTAAAGGGAAGTAAATTTTTCTAAATGCTACAAATGGTGTTCCACCTAAAGATTTTCCAGCTCTCATTAAGCTTGGAGATATTGTTTTCATTACACTGTAAAGTGGTAAAACCATAAATGGTAATAAGATTTGAGTCATTGCAACAAAAGTTCCAATTACATTGTACATTAGTTCAGGTCTAGCATCATTAGCTGCAAGTCCGAGCATTACAATTAAATCATTAATTGGGCCTTGCTGTTGAAGTAAAACCATCCAACTTGAAGTCCTAACTAAAAGTGATGTCCAGAATGGAAGTAGCACACATATCATCAGTAAATTACTATATTTCATGGGTAATGTAGCTAATAAGTATGAAATTGGATAAGCAAGTATGAAACAGAATATAGTTACCCAAAAAGCAACTTTGAGAGTTCTTAACCATAATATTTTATGAATTCTTCTGTCCTCTGGTTGTTGAATTATGTTTCTCTCTTGATCAAACTTTAAATCTACACCTTTTAAATATTTAGCATAACTCCAGTTTGGTGAGGCATTCTTTAGAGCACCCATATACTCTATTTGACCCCATCTTTTATGTACTTCAATAAACTGCTCTTTATAGTTTCCCTCTTCAAATTTATTAATTTTTCTTACAGTTTTTTTAATTAAGCTACTAAATCCACCTTTTTCATAATTTAGTCGTGCTATAATCTTACCATAAGTTTTATTTTTTTTTAGATATGACAAATCTTTATAAAGGGCTGCGTAAACTGGCTCTTCTGGAAGATCTTTGCCATCCCATTTGTCAATCGCTGTAAAGGTATTTGGTAGCATTTTAGTGATCATACGATCATCAACACTTCTAAATAACATATCGCCTATTGGAAACACGTATGTAATTAAAAGAAATAAAAATAATGGCGCTACAAGCAATATTGCTTTAATCTTATTTCTTCTCTCAGCTTTCTTTAAACTGATTTCTAAGGGTATTCCGTCTGATGATAAAATTTGTTCTGTGCTCATAATTTAAAAAAAAAGGGCGGTTATTTACTAACCGCCCTAAATTTTATTAAAAGTTTAATCTATAATTAAATTACAGACCAGCTTTCATAGCTTCCCATTTTTCACCAATTTCATCCTGGTTATCTGCCCAGAAATTAGGGTTCATAAGAGCGTATGATTTAGTGTTCGCAGGTGCTGTTGGCATATGTGGTACCATTACTGTCTTACCATCTTTAAACCAAGGTTCTCCTGCTTCCATGATAGCAATTGAAGATTTTCTCCAAGGAGCGTAAGCAATATACTTAGCACTTCCTGCTAGACCTTCAGTACTTGTCATTTCTCTAAGAACTTTCATAGCTTTACCATTAGCATCGTTAGGTCCACCTTTAACCATAGCGAAATATTCATAGTCAAGAATTTGAGTATCCCATACTTGCGTAATTGGAGTTCCTTCCATTTGCGCATTAAAGAATCTACCATTCCAACCAGTAGCCATAATAACTTCACCATTAGCTAGTAGTTCTGGTGGCTGAGCTCCAGCATTCCAGAATACACATCCACCTTTTGGATCTTCACAAAGTGCTTTGATTTTAGCTATTGCTTTATCAACTCCACCGTCAGCTGCAAGTTTGTCATAGATCTTAGTTCCACCTTTGCCAGCTTTAGTGCCTAAAGCCGCCATAGCAAATTCTATGTTAGACATTGCACCTTTGTAGATAGATCTTTTTCCAGGAAACTTTTTAGTATTAAAAAAGTCTTTCATAGTCTTAGGTTGTTTTTTTGCAAAAACTTCATTGTCATGATTGTATGCAAAGTTCCAAGAGTACAAAATATTTCCTACAGCACATTTAGAAGGCATGCTTGTAAAAAAGTCATCTGAAGCTTTTGTTCCATCTGGAGCAGGTGAGAAGTCTTTATCGAAATCGAATTCAACAAAAATACCTTCATCACATCCAATGATAGTATCTTTTGCATATACGTCGATAATATCCCACGTAATTGCACCAGCTTCTTTTTGAGCTTTAATCTCTGATAATCCACCTGTGTAGTCTACCCAATTAACAGGTATTCCTAATTTTTTAGCAGTAGGATCGCCGTACCCTAATTTTTGACTTTCTGTATAAGCACCACCCCAAGAAGCTACAGTAACTGCAAAAGCTGAAGTTGTGATAGAAAGTACAAAAGATAGAGCAAGTAATAATTTACTTAGTTTTTTCATTTTCTCTCCTATTTAACGTTTTAGTTTTTTAAAAAAGAAGTAAAACAATATCAGTCCGTTTAGTCAACAGCTGATTATGGCTAATTTGCCTTTATTTTTTAGGGTAAATCTTGATTTTTTATTTTGGATCTAGAGCTCTGCTATCTTTTATATTCCATCCAACGTTAATATCATTACCTAATTTGATATCTAAATTTGATGTGCTATTCGGAATTTTTAAAATAAACTGATCATTTCCTAATAAATCTATTCTAACTCTTGTGTGGTCACCATGATAAATAACCTCTTTAATTTTTCCTTTATGGTTATTATCCATTTTATCTTTTGGATTAATCAAAGCTCGTTCAGGTCTTAATGAAACAGTTGTTTTATCACCTTTAGCTTTAACAGAAATCGGATTTGCTAGAATTTCATTTCCACTGTTTAATTTAACTTTGCAGGTTTCACCTGAAATATCACTAACTGTTCCAGTAAATGTATTATTTTCTCCAATAAATTCTGCTACAAATGAATTAACAGGTTTTTCATATAATTCATCAGGACTTGAAAGTTGCTGAACTTTACCATCATTGAATACTGCTATACGACTTGACATTGTTAGTGCCTCTGTCTGGTCATGAGTTACATAAACTACTGTCACACCAATACTTTCATGAATGTGTTTAATCTCATACTGCATACTTTCTCTTAAATTTTTATCTAAAGCACCAAGTGGCTCATCCATCAATACAACTTGTGGATCAAACACTAATGATCTTGCAACAGCTACCCTTTGTTGTTGACCTCCTGATAATTGCATTGGCATTCTTGCTTCGAAACCATGAAGAGAAACCATCGATAAAGCTTTATCAATTTTCTTATCTGCTTCATCTTTTGGAATTTTTCTTACTCTTAATGGAAACGCTAAATTTTCATAAACTGTCATATGAGGAAACAATGCATAATTTTGAAATACCATTCCAATTCCTCTTTTATGAGGTGGAATATTTGAAATTGCATTACCATCTAAATAAATTTCACCATGTGTTGGTGTTTCAAAACCAGCAAGCATCATTAAACAAGTTGTTTTACCAGAGCCTGAGGGTCCCAACATTGTTACAAACTCACCCTCTTCAATATCTAGCTGTAAACCTTTAACGACTAATATTTTGCCATCATAACTTTTGTCTACATTATCAAATTTTACAAATTCTTTATTTTTTGCCATATTTTCTCCATGTGATTTAAAACATTTGTTGAGTTATTTATCAAGTTTTTTTATTTCAACTACTTGATATGTAGATCTTTTGAAAAATTACAAAATAACTCACATCCTTTGTCAGTTACTCTTATTGCTTCTGATGCTTCTACTCCCCATTCTCCAAATTGCATTACAGCAATCATGTGAAAAGTAACATTTGGTTCCAATATGGTCATATCTCCCTTTGAAATATTTAAGGTATGTTCACCCCAATCTGGTGGATAGCCAATTCCTATTGAATAACCAGTTCTAGAAGTTTTTTCTATTCCATATTTGTCTAAAATTTTCCAAAAAGCTTGAGCAACATCATCTGCTGTTTGTCCGGGTTTTGCAGCATCTATTCCAGCTTGAAGGGCCTCATTTGTTTTATTCATAGTATCAATTTTCACTTGATCAGGTTTTCCAAGTAAAACTGTTCTAGCCATTGGGCAATGGTACCTTTGATATACCCCTGAAAGTTCAATAATTGTAGCCTCACCCTCCACAAACTTATCTTGTGTTGCAGTCAAATGTGATGCTGAAGTACCTTTTCCAGTTGGAAGTAGAGTTGCAATACTTGAGTATTCGCCTCCAAATTCTGGGGTTCCATAAAATAATGCCTTTTGAATTTCACCCACTGCATCACACTGCCTGATTCCTGGATTTATTACATCAATTGCTGTTTGCATTCCTTTTTGAGAAATAAGCGCTGCTGATTTCATAAGTTTTATTTCTGCATTAGATTTTACAACTCTTGCCCAATTAACTAATCTTTCAGAATCTTTTAGTTTAGCATTTGGTAAACCTTGTTTAATTTTTTCGTAACAGTATGCAGTAAAATAATGACTATCCATTTCTAAGCCTATTGTAAGTTTGTCCCACTTTTTTTCTTTAATAATGTCTACAAGATTATCATAAGGATGAAGTGGCCATGTGTGGATATATTTTTCATCGTAAACTAAAATATTTTCATTTTTTAAATAAGTTTTTATGTAGGCCCCACCTGAGTCTTGTTTTCTAACCCAGCATAATGGTTCTTCAGCATTAACGTGGATCACTACAGCTTGAGCATAATAAAATGACCAAGCATCATATCCTGTAAGATAATTCATATTAGCTGTGTCGTGAGAAATTAATAATTCTATGCCTTTATCTTGCATAGATTTTTGAACTTTTCTTAATCTACTTTTGTATTCTTCTTTGCTAAAATTCATATTTTAATAGCTATTAATTTTCTTTGGAAATTTTTTATTTTTCACTTCATTTTTAAATTTAATTATAGCAGTATTTATCTGTTTTGTAATATTTGCAAACTTTTTAACAAACCTAACATTAATTGGATTTAATCCAATTAAATCATCAGTAACTAATACTTGACCATCACAATGAACTGATGCTCCTATCCCAATTGTTGGTATCTTTATACTTTTTGTAATTTCTTTCGCCAATGTACTTTCCACACATTCTAGTACAATAGAAAAAACACCTATTTCCTCTAAAATTTTAGCATCTTTTAAAAGATTATTTCTTTCTATTGTCTTTTTTCCTTTAGCTTTAAAATTTTTAGCTGACTGAGGAAGAATTCCCAAGTGTCCCATTACTGGAATTTTATTCTTAATTAACATTTTGATTATATGGTATATTTTTTTACCACCTTCTAATTTAACTGCATCACATTTTGTTTTTAAAATTATTGCTTTTGCATTTCTTATAGCTTCCGAAGTATTTCTATAAGTATTATGTGGCATATCAACAACCATGACACTTTTCTTAATTCCCAATCTCACACTTCTAGAGTGCTCAATCATCATATCAAGTGTTACGCTTCTAGTTGATTTATAGTTATATAAAACAGAGCCAAGAGAATCTCCCACTAAAACGATGTCGCAGTGTTTGTCTATAATCTGTGCAATATTTTTAGAGTAAGCTGTTAGACAAATAATTTTGGATTTATTTTTCTTTTTAAAAATTTCTGAAAATTTATTTTTCATTGAAAATTACCAAGTACCTATGTTTTTCAAACTAATCCATTGCAGTAGAAATCTAATGATTTATCAACATTTGATCCTCTAATTATTATGTGCAAGTATTTCATAATATCTTATATTCTATAGTGAATTATTACTCTAATTCAATAGTACTCGGTGGTTTTGAAGTAACATCATAAACTACTCTATTAATTCCAACAATATTATTAATAATTTGATTAGAAATTTTTTGCATAAAACCTTTTGGGAAATCAAAGAAGTCAGCAGTCATTCCATCTTCAGAAGTAATTGCACGCAATAAACAGATATGTTCATAGGTTCTATTGTCACCCATAACACCCACTGTTTTTACAGGAAGTAAGGCTGCATAAGCTTGCCAAATTTTATGATATAAGCCATGGTCACGTAAAGCTTTAATGAAATAAAAATCTGCTTCTTTTAGGATTTTAATTTTTTCATTAGTTATTATACCTGGCATTCTTATTGCTAAACCAGGACCTGGAAATGGGTGTCTAGATATTATATCTTTTGATAAATTAAGCTCTAACCCTAATTTTCTAACTTCATCTTTAAATAGAAATTTAAGTGGTTCAACTAATATTAATTTCATTCGTTTGGGAAGGCCTCCCACGTTATGGTGAGATTTTATTTTTGAGGTTTGGCTGCCAGTTACTGATTTACTTTCAATTAGATCTGGATAAAGAGTTCCCTGAGCTAGAAATTTAACATTTTTAATTTTTTTTGCGTATCTTTCAAATATCTTAATAAATAAATTTCCAATAATTTTTCTTTTTTTTTCAGGATCAGAAACATTGGTAAGTTTTTTAATAAATTCTTTTTCAGCATTAACATATAATAAATTCATCTTTAATTTATTCTTAAATGTATTAACGACTTGTGTTTCCTCATTTTTTCTCAACAGTCCATTATTAACAAATATACATGTTAAATTTTTTCCTATAGCTTTACTTAAAAGTTGTGCAACCACACTACTATCGACTCCACCTGATAGACCACAAATTACCCTGTTATCACCTACTTGATCTTTGATTTCTTTTATTAATTTTAATTTTTGATCTTTAGAAGACCAATTTTTCCTGATCTTACAAATAAGAAAAAGAAAATTATGTAATAAAATTTTTCCTTTAGGGGTATGTGTTACTTCTGGGTGAAACTGAACACCATAGAAATTATCTTTAGTATTTTCGATTATTGTTAATTTAGAGTTTTTTGTTGAAGCAACTATTTTAAAACCTTTAGGCATTTTGGAGACTTGATCAGCATGACTCATCCAAACATTACTAATATTTTTTTTATTAAAAAAATTTTTAGTTAAAATGCTATTTGAAACTTTATTTATAGTTGCAAGGCCGAATTCTCTATGTTTTGACTTATTAACTCTTCCACCTAATTCTTTTGATAATATTTGATGTCCAAAGCATATGCCCATGACAGGTATGTTTAGTTTTAAGATTTTTTTATCAAATTTGAATTTATCATTTTCATAAACATTTAGAGGGCCACCTGAAAGTATTATTCCACCAGTAT
>CAJQSF010000022.1 GCA_905612495.1 uncultured Candidatus Pelagibacter sp. | reverse complement strand
TGTTTATTTGTTAAAAAATCCAGAACTTATGAAAGACCAAGTTGAAAATTGTAATAAAACTTTAAATGATATTAGATCAAAATCATCCTCTTCAGGCGAAGCCTCTTCAATTTTGCTTAAATACCTAGCTTAATTTTTCTGAAATTTTTTTATTACTTTTTATTAAACTATCTTATTTTTTAATCTTTTTAAGACTTCCTCTTTACCAAGAGAACCAATTATATCATAAATTCCAGGACCAAATTTTGATCCTGTTAAAACTACCCTAAGTGGTTGTCCAACTCCTTTGAAGTTAGTTTCGTTTGATTTAATAAGATGATTAATAATTGGCTCTAAGTTTTCTTTACTTAATTTTTCTATTATTGAGACACTATTTAAAAATCCAGATATTATTTTTTTGGCCTTATCATCAATTAGCTTTATATCTTCCTGATTAAAACTTACTTCATTAACTATTATATACTGACCATTATTAAATATATCTTCTAAGGTTTTGGCTTTATTTTTTAAGAATGTTAGAGATTTTTTAATCTTATCTTTTTTATCAGTTTTTATTTCACTTTTAAATAATTTGCAGTATTCGATAAATTGTTTAAATAAATCACTTTCATCTATGTTTTTTATATAGTGCTCATTCAATGATAATATACGGCTCATATCTAATTTAGATGGAGATTTACCAATTCCCTCTAAATTAAAATGCTCAATACTCTCTTCTAATGTGAAGATCTCCTTGTCTTTATAAGACCAGCCTAGTCTTAATAGATAGTTCCTTAGAGCATCTGGCATTATTCCTATTTTAGAATAGTCATCCAGAGTTGACGCATTATCTCTTTTAGATAGTTTTTTACCTTCTAGAGTATGTATTAAAGGAATGTGGGCAAAATTTGGTAAGTCCCATTTCATTGACAGATATATTTGCATCTGTTTAAAAGTATTTATTTTATGATCATCACCTCTTATAATGTGGGTCATACTCATTTGATGATCGTCAACAGTCGCTGATAAATTGTATGTTGGAGTTCCATCATTCCTTAGAATAATAAAATCCTCTATAGTAATATTGTCTATCTCTACATCTCCTTGCACTAGGTCCCTTAGTATTGAAGAACCCTCAATTTTACTTTTAAATCTTACAACTGGTTTAATATCTTTTGGAGCATCACTTTCACTTAATTCTCTACATTTTCTGCTGTAGGTATAAGGAAGTTTTTTTTGTTTAGCTCTTTTCTTTTGATCTTCAATTTCTTCAGCAGAGCAGTAACATTTATAAGCATGACCATTTTTAAGCAATTCATTAGCAACACTTATGTGGTCATCTATTTTTGTTGATTGAATGTATAGCTCTCCATCATGTTCTATACCAATCCATTTTAAAGATTTGATAATTTGATTTTTGTGTTCATCTTTAGATCTTTCTTTGTCTGTATCTTCAATTCTTAAATGAAAAGTCCCCTTTTTATTTTTTGAAAATAACCAGCAAAATAGAGCAGTTCTTACACCACCAATATGAAGGGCTCCAGTAGGTGAAGGAGCAAATCTTGTTGCAACATTAGACATGTGCAAATTTTAGACTATTTTCTTAGAAGTTTCTATATAAAGATACTAGAACACCTTGAACTTTTACTCTATCAGGGCCAAATATTTTAGTTTCATAGTTTCTATTTGCACTTTCGAGGGCAACGGTTTTGCCTTTTCTTCTAATTCTTTTTAACATGGCTTCGTGTTCATCTATTAAAGCTACAACAATTTTACCATTGTCAGCAGTGTCAGATCTTCTAATAATAACTGTATCACCTTCGTTGATACCTGCTTCAATCATTGAATCACCCTGAACTTTAAGTCCAAAATACTGACCATTTTTTTCTAAGTTACTTGGAAGAGGTATTCTAGAAACTTCATTCTGTATTGCTTCAACTGGAGTTCCCGCAGCAATGCTACCTAAAACAGGTATTTCCATTTCATTTATATTATTACTTTCTGTATCTAAACCACCTTTAATAACACTTGGTGAAAAGCTGTTATAAATATCGTTAGCAGAAGCAGTTTCTGGAAGTTTTATCACTTCTAAAGCTCTTGCTTTATGAGGAAGCCTTCTAATAAATCCTCTTTCTTCTAAGGCACTTATTAACCTATGAATTCCTGATTTAGATTTTAAATTTAGTGAATCTTTCATTTCTTCGTATGAAGGAGACACACCTGAGGCTCTCAACTTCTTGTTAATAAATAAAAGCAGGTTTTTTTGTTTTTTAGTTAACATAAGAACAAATAAAGTACAAAATCTGTTCTACAAGTGTTCTTCTAATTTAACAATAGCTAAAAAGTGTTTAAAATAAGGGTTTATTAGACTAAAGAACTGAGAATATAGAGTTTTTATCTAAGTTTTTTAAAAGTGATTCACCGATTAAAAAAGTTTTAATATTTGTATTTCTAGATATGTTTAAAAGTTCTTCTTTTGTTTTAATTCCACTTTCAGAAATTAATGGTTCAGAGTGATTAACTAAAATATCATGAATATCATAAGTTGTATTTATATCTGTCTTTAATGTTTTAAGATTTCTATTATTAATACCAATTAAGGCTTCTTTAAAATTAAGAGCTCTTTTCGCTTCTTCAACTGTGTGTACTTCAACTATTACTGACATATCAAATTTTAAAGTCTCTTCGTATAGTTCAAAAGCAAGTTCATCAGAAACTCCAGCTAGTATAATTAATATAGCATCTGCACCATAACTCTTTGCAAGGGGTATTTGAAATTTATCTATAAAAAAATCCTTACAGAGAATAGGAAGATTTATTTTTTCTTTAACTTTACTCACATGCATTAAATTTCCTAGAAAGAAATCTTCTTCGGTCAAGATTGACAAACATGTTGTATTATTTTTATAATAAATTTCTGCAATCTCTATAGGGTTGTATTCCTTAATAATGATGCCAGCAGAAGGGCTAGCTTTTTTTATTTCAGCAATTATTGAAATTTTTTTATCTTTGATATTGTTTTTAATTTTTGCCTTAAAATTAATAAATGATTTATTTTCATCAATTTTTTCAATTAGTAATTTTAATGAAGTAGATTTTTTTAATAAATCAATTTTCTCAATTTTTTTTTTTATTATCTTATTCAAAGCGTTTTCAAACATTTTGTAATCTTTCTAAATTTTTATATGCTTTTCCTGACAAGATATGTTTTCTAGCATCCTCATAGGCATTATTAAATGAAGAATATTTGTCAGCAACAATTAGTCCAGCTGCAGTATTTAAGCAAACAGCTTTAGAAAAATCATTATCTTCACCCTTAAATATATCAACCATTTTATTTGCATTAAATTTAGTATCATTTCCTAACAAATCTTCAAATTTATTTGCACCTATGTTTAATTCTTTAGGATCAATAGTAATTTCTGAAATTTTACCATCTTTTAATTGAACAACATTTGTTTTTGCATATGGTGATATCTCATCTAAACCATCTTCACTATTTACAATCCAAGCAAATTTTATATTTAGGTTTTTCAAAGCTTCAGCAAAAATTTTAAGTAGTTTTTTATCATAAACACCAACAACTTGTCGCTCGACAAGGGCAGGGCTGCTTAAAGGACCTATCATATTGAATATTGTTCTTTTACCTATTTTCTTCCTTGTTGGCCCAACAAACTTCATTGCGCTGTGATAATTTGGTGCAAACATGAAGCCAAAGTTATTTTTGCTTATCTGCTCTTCTATATCTTTTGGTTCTAAATCAATCTTGATATTTAAAGCCTCCAAAACATCACCAGATCCACATTTAGATGAAACTGCTTTATTTCCATGTTTTGCCACCTTAATACCCATGCTAGCTAATAAGAGAGCAGAAGCAGTTGATATGTTTAGTGTATTCATTCCATCACCACCAGTACCACATGTATCAATACAGTCTTTAACGTTAACCCTTTTAGACTTATCTCTTAAAATGTAAACACCACCAGCTATCTCATCCGAAACCTCACCTTTTGCAGAAAGTAGAGTTAAAAAATCAAATATTTCATCGTCAGAAGCTTTACCCAGCATTAGTATTTCAAAAGCATCTTTACTTTCATTAAAGGATAAATCCTGTTTATTTTTTAACTTTTCTAGGAACTTCTTCATTAGCTTTTATAATTAATAAAGTTTTTTAATATTTTGATACCAATGATAGTTTTTATACTTTCAGGATGAAATTGAACACCATGAACATTGTATTTTTTATGTTTTATACCCATTACAAGTCCACCTTCAGTTTGTGCGGTAATTTCTAGCTCTTTAGAAAGTGTTTTTTTATCAATAATTAAGCTGTGATACCTTGTGGCCACAAATTTGGAAGGAAGATTTTTTAATATTCCGGTTTTATTTGACTCGATTATACTAGTTTTTCCGTGCATTAATTTTTTAGCTTGAATAATTTTTGAACCAAATACTTGTCCAATAATTTGATGACCTAAACACACACCAAGTATTGGAATCTTTTTATAAAGAGCTTCAACTATTTTAATACAATTTCCTGATTGATTTGGATTACCAGGACCTGGTGATATAACAACTTTATCATATTTTTCTTTAATAATTTGTTTGTCAGTAATTTTATCATTCCTTACAACATCAACTTTAGTTTTTAGAGAGGACAGGTAGTGGTACAAATTAAATGTAAAGCTATCATAATTATCAATTAATATAATTTTCATTATTTAAGAGCACCCATTAAAGCTTTTGCTTTGTTAACAGTTTCTTCATATTCTTTAATTGGATTACTATCAGCAACTATACCTGCACCTGCTTGTACGTAAAATTTTTTGTTTTTTGCAACAGCTGTTCTTAAGGCTATGCAGGTATCAAACTCACCATTAGCAGAGAAATAACCTATGCCACCTGCATATACTTTTCTTCTGGTCGTTTCTAGTTCATCAATTATTTCCATAGCTCGAATTTTAGGAGCACCAGAAACAGTCCCAGCTGGAAAACCAGCAAGCAATGATTTAAATCTTGAATATTTTTTATTATAAACTCCCATTACATTAGAAACTATATGCATTACATGGGAATATTTTTCTATCATAAAGCTTTCTGTAACTTTAACAGTTCCAATTTTTGATACCTTGCCAGCATCGTTTCTCCCTAAATCAAGTAACATTAAATGTTCTGAAAGCTCTTTTTTATCTTGCAACAAATCTTTTGCAAAAAAATTATCCTGTTTTATATTTTTGCCTCTAGGTCGCGTTCCTGCTATAGGTCTAACAGTAATTTTATTATCTCTTAGTCTAACTAGAATTTCAGGACTGGCTCCAATTATTTGAAAATCTTTAAAATTAAAAAAGTACATAAAAGGAGAGGGGTTGGTAACTCTTAATTTCTTATAAATTTCTAGGGGTCTTTTAGTTAATTTAGCTTCAAATCTTTGACTTAAAACTACTTGAAAAATATCACCAATTTTAATGTATTTTTTGGCTCTATTGACCATTTCTAAAAACTTGTTTTTAGTCGTATTAGATCTAACTTTAATATTAGTTTTAGTCGCTTTATAAGAGCTATTTTTTTCTAGAGAGGCCTGAATTAACAGATCATTTATTTCACTTTCAATTTCTAAATATTTCACTTTATAATTTGAAATTTTTTCATCACCAAATGTATTTATAATATAAAAAATCTTCTTTTTTAAATTATCGTGAATAACCAATGTTCTTGGCCTTAAGAGTCGTACGTCAGGGAGTTTTAAATCATCCTTACATTTGTTAGGAATTTTTTCGATGTATCTAATAGAATCGTAAGAAAAATACCCAGATATTAATGAGCAAATAGGAGGCAGCCCAACTGGCGTTTTGAACTTAAAGTTTTCTATTATTTTTTCAATAACTTTGTCTGGATCTCCCTTAATTTTTTTTTTAGTATTATCTTTAATTAAATAAGAGTTTTTATTATTAAATTCCCAAATTTTATCGGGATTTTTGCCAAATATAGTATATCTGCCCCTTATCTTTCCCTTCTCAACAGATTCAAAAATAAAGCTGTTTTTCTCATTAAGAAAATTATCTATCAAATTTAAAACTTCACGATCATTCTGTGTTTTCCTAGAAGTGTATAAAATTTGATTTTTGCTTTTTTTGTGCTGAAACTTAAAATCATTAAAGTTTCGATTTAACATTATCTAAAGTAATTTTTTACTCTATCAAGGGTTTTCTCGTTAACAGTAACCTTGTATTTGCTATTTAATAGATAATCATATGATTTTAATATTCCGTTTCTATTTTCTGCACTTGCTTCGTTAGAAATTGTGTTGAACTGATTTGAATTTTGAGAAATATTTTTATCTTCGTAACTGATTATCTTAGCTATGAATACGTTATCTTTATTATCGGCAATTAGAGTAAATGTATTAATTGGCAGTGAATATAAAATCTTAATAGAATTAATCTCAAATTTGCTTATATCCTTTACTGAATTTAATCTAATTTTTTCAATTTTGTCATTCCCAAGTTTATCAAATGATGCCTGGTTAAATTCATTTTTATCTAATTGGCTAAGAATATCTTTATTAAATTCGAATTTTCTTTTTTGAAATAAAAGAGTTTTTATTTGTTTTGTAAATTTATTATCATCTAAATTGGGCAGTTTAGATTTAATATTATCAATTTGATAAAGTACAAAAGTTCCATTATCTTCTAGTATTTCAATTTTATCTTCTCTTAAATTATAAATCTTATTTTCAATAGTTTTTTTATTTTCTAAGTTGATATAATCTTTTTTAATAATTGGCCTGATATTAAGTTCATTGATAATTTTGTAAAAATCAATATTTTTAGATATTTTGTTGTCTATTTCATCAATCGCATCAAAAAAAGCCTGATTGAATTCATCAAGGCCTATTAAATTTTTTGGAGTTATTATTACATAAGAAAAATCAACAAAATCTTGTTTTAATTTTTCTGAATTTTCGTCAATAAATTTATTAATTTCTTGATCGGTAAATTCATCAGCTTTTTTATAAAATTTGTTTAAGTCAATAAAATCAATATCTAGTTTTCTATTACTTTCTAAAAAATACTTATTTATTAAAAACTTAGGTGATTTGGCACCACCACTTATATATGTGAATAATTCTTTTTGTAGAGCGTTATTCTTTAATTTATTTTCATACATTACTGCATTCATATTATTTGTTAGTAAGAATTTTTCATAAAGAGTTCTTTTAAATTTACCATTTTCATCTTGAAAATTTTTATTTTTCTTAAGTTTTTCTACAACAATCTCTTCTGATACAACTAGATTTAAATCCTTTATTTCAAGATCAAGTAAAGTCATTGATACCAAAGATGATAAAAGCTCTTCAATTACATTTTTATCAATATTTTCTTTTATCACTTGTTGACTCAAACCTGATTGGTTCAGGTAATCCATAAAATCTTGAGTTGAAATATTAGTATTATTTATTTTGGCTATATTATTTTGATTTCCAGTACTAAACCCTCCACCAAAACCACCAAAGCCAAAAGCTATTATAATAACAATAATTAGTATTAGGCCACCAAATTTTTTTTTTGTAATATTTTTAAAAGGATTTATCATTACATCATTAATTTATTGATCTTTAAAATATCAAGCTATAGATTAAATTTTTCATTATGACAAATAAATATATGTATTTTGTGGCTAATTGGAAAATGTATGGGAATTTATCCTCCTTAAATACATTGGATAAAGTTATTAAATTTTCAAAATCGAAAGAAATAAAGGGAGGTAGGTTAATTTATTGCCCCCCAGATACTTTAATAAGTTCTTTTGCAACAAAATTTGAAAACTGTCAAATTGGTATCGGTGGACAAAATTGTCATGAGAGTAAAGATTATGGTGCACACACAGGTTATGTTAATTGTCGTATGTTAAAAAATATTGGTGCACATTTTGTGATTATTGGTCATTCAGAAAATAGAGAAAAGGGTGAAAATGATAAACTGATTAATCTTAAAATTAAAAGTGCTCTTGAAGCTAAATTGAAAGTTATTTTTTGTATTGGTGAGACTCTAAGTGAAAAAAGAAAAAAAAAAACGTACTCAATTTTATCTAAACAAATTAAAATTGGTCTAAATAATATTAAAAATAAATCAAATATTTTTTTAGCTTATGAACCTGTTTGGGCCATAGGTAGTGGCATTATTCCAAAATCAAATGATCTTTTAAAAACTGTTGAATTTATTAAAAGTAAATTTATTGGTAAAATACCAAAAGTTTTATATGGCGGTTCTGTTAACCCTCAGAATATAAATAACTTAAAAAAAATTAATAATATTGATGGGTTTTTGATTGGTGGAGCCTCTCAAAACACCAATAAATTTATTGATATAGTTAAAAAAACATATAGTTAATCCCCATGGAGAATATTTTATTAGTAGTCAATTTGGTACTTGCGGTAATACTTGTGCTATTGATCCTTGTTCAAAAGTCAGAAGGTGGAGCGCTTGGTATAGGTGTTTCTCAAGATAACTTTATGCTCTCAAGATCTGCTGGTAATTTTATGAGTAAAGCTACAGCTGTATTTGCAACACTATTTATAATTTGTAGTTTAGCATTAACAATAATATCTAGAGGAGAGCTTACACCTACATCCTCAGTATTAGATAAGATCGAAGCAAAATCTGATGATACTCCTTCAATTCCAGAAAATAATAATTAATCCTTTTAAATTCATTAATTAACCACTATAAATTAATTCCATGGCGCGATTTATATTTGTCACCGGCGGTGTGGTATCATCTTTAGGAAAAGGTCTTTCCTCAGCTTCGCTTGCTTACCTGCTTCAATCTAGAGGTTTTAAAGTCCGACTAAGAAAATTAGATCCTTATTTAAATATTGATCCAGGAACAATGAGTCCTTTTCAGCATGGAGAAGTCTTCGTAACTAATGATGGTGCTGAAACAGATTTAGACCTTGGCCATTATGAAAGATTTTCAGGAATATCAGCAAAAAAATCAGACAATATAACAACTGGAAAAATTTATAGTGATGTTTTAAAAAAAGAACGAAAAGGGGGATACCTTGGTAAAACAGTTCAGGTTATTCCTCATATAACAGATCGGATTAAAGAGTTTATAAAAAATGATACATCTAGAGAAGATTTTGTAATTTGTGAAATAGGAGGAATAGTAGGTGACATTGAAAGCCTTCCTTTTGTTGAGGCTATTAGACAATTTGCAAATGATGTGGATAAAAAAAATGCTTTATTTATTCATTTAACTTTAGTCCCTTACCTTAGAGCGTCAGATGAAATAAAAACTAAACCAACACAACATTCTGTAAAAGAATTAAGAAGTTTAGGTATTCAACCTGACATTATTATTTGTAGATCTGAAAGATCTATTCCTTTGGAACATAGAAAAAAAATATCTTTGTTTTGCAATGTTGATATTGAGAATGTGATTCAAACTGTTGACGTTAAAACTATTTATGAAGCCCCAATTAGTTTTAATAGAGAGAATTTAGATAAACAAGTACTTAAATATTTTAAAATTAAATCAAAAAAAAAAGTTAATTTAAATCCTTGGAAGAAAATTACAAAAACTATTCTTCATACAAAAAAATCTATCAATATTGCAATCATTGGAAAATACGTTGAGCTTAAAGATGCTTATAAATCTTTAGATGAAGCTTTAACACATGGTGGAATTGATAATAATCTAAAAATTAACTTAGTTAGAATAGATTCTGAAAACTTAAAAATTTCTGAAATTAAAAAAAAATTAAAAGGAGTCTCTGGAATTTTGATACCAGGTGGATTTGGCAAAAGAGGAACTGAGGGCAAAATTGAAGCAATTAAATATGCTAGAGAGAAAAAAATTCCTTTTTTTGGAATTTGTTTTGGAATGCAAATGGCCATTATTGAATTTGCAAGGAATAAGTTAAATATAAAGAAAGCTACATCAAGTGAGTTTGGATTTGGAGGAACACCAATTATTGGTTTAATCTCTGAATGGAATAAGGATGGCAAATTAATTAAAGGAACTGATAAAGATCTTGGTGGTACTATGAGACTTGGTCTTTATGAGGCTATATTAAAAGAAAATTCATTGATAAGAAAAATCTATAAGTCAAAATCAATTCAAGAAAGACACAGACATAGATACGAAGTTAATATTGCTTATAAAGATCAATTTGAAAAAAATGGCCTTATCTTTTCAGGATTATCTCCAGATAAAAAATTACCAGAGATTATTGAGCTAAAAAACCACCCATGGTTTATAGCTGTTCAATTTCATCCAGAATTTAAATCTAGACCTTTAGCACCACATCCTTTATTCTCATCATTTATCAAAGCTGCTAAAAATTATAAATGAAAAATATAAAAGTTAATTGTGGAAATATAGAAATTTCAAATAATAACAAAATTTGTATTATTGCTGGACCATGCCAACTTGAGACAGAGCAACACGCTATGGATATGGCTGGTAAAATTAAAGAAATAACTTCCAAGTTTAATTTGGGTTTTATTTATAAAACATCTTTTGATAAGGCTAATAGAACAAGTCTAAAAGGACAAAGAGGAGCGGGTCTTGAACAATCTTTACCTATTTTTGATAAAATTAAAAAAGAATTAAATGTTCCAATATTAACTGACATACATAACGCCGAACAGTGTGCGGTTGTAGCTCCTCATGCTGATGTATTACAAATTCCGGCATTTTTATGTAGGCAAACAGATTTATTAATTGCCGCAGCAAACACTGGAAAAATTATAAATGTTAAAAAAGGTCAATTTCTTGCACCTTGGGATATGGTTAATGTTACAAAAAAAATCGCTGACTCAGGTAATAATAATATTTTAGTTACAGAAAGAGGAGCTAGCTTTGGTTACAATACTCTTGTCTCTGATATGAGGTCTTTACCTATAATGGCAAAAAATGGTTACCCCGTTATTTTTGATGCTACGCATTCAGTTCAACAACCTGGAGGTCTAGGTGAGACCAGTGGCGGTCAAAGAGAGTTTGTTGAATATTTAGCAAGAGCTGCAGTCGCAGTCGGTGTTGCAGGTGTTTTTATTGAAACACATCAAGACCCAGATAACGCTCCATCAGATGGACCCAATATGGTTCCGCTAGATAAATTAGAAAAATTACTATCTCAATTATTTGAAATAGATAATTTAATTAAAAAATAAATGAGTAAGATTTTAAAGATAAGAGCACGTCAAGTTTTTGATAGCAGAGGAAACCCTACAATTGAAGCAGAAGTTTATTCAAAAAATTTAAGTGCCTCGGCTATTTGTCCATCAGGTGCCTCTACCGGAACTTATGAAGCATTTGAAAAAAGAGACAACAATAATAAAAAATATTTAGGTAAAAGTGTTTTAGGTGCCGTCAATTTAGTTAATACAAAAATTTCTAAAAAATTAATAGGTGCAAATATTCATGATCAAACACGTATAGATACAATCTTAATTAATCTTGATGGTACTCGCCAAAAAACAAGTTTAGGCGCTAATGCTATTTTAGCTGTATCTATGGCTACAAAGAAACTTTCTGCTAAAATTAAGAGAATCCCTTTATATAAAACTTTTTTAGTAAAGAATAATTACAGATTACCTTACCCATTAATGAATATTATTAATGGAGGAGCACATGCTAATAACGGATTAAGAATTCAAGAATTCATGATTAGACCTGATAAAGCCAAGAGTTTTTCAGAAGCTATGAGAATATGCTTTGTTGTAATTAACAACTTAAGAAAATTGATTATAAAAAAGGGTTTATCAACATCTGTAGGAGATGAAGGGGGCTTTGCTCCAATGATTAGTAGTAATGAAAAAGCTTTAGATCTAGTTGTTTCAGCGATTAATAAGTCTGGTTTTAAAAATGGCAAAGATGTTTCGATTTGCTTAGATGTTGCGGCAAATGAATTAATCAAGAAAGAGAAATATTCTATTCATTCAAAAAAATTTGTTTCGGTAAATCAATGTATTAATGAATATAAAAGAATAATAAATAAATACAAAATTAAATCTATTGAAGATCCATTTGGAGAAAATGATTGGATAGCATGGAGTAAATTAATGAAAAATACTAATAATGTGCAAATAGTTGGAGATGATTTGTATGTAACTAATTTAGAAAGACTTAAAAAAGGCTTTTTAAACAACTCATCAAATTCGATATTAATTAAACTTAATCAAATTGGTACGGTATCTGAAACACTTGAGGTTATTAAGTTTGCACAAATTATTGGATATAAAACAATAATTTCTCACAGATCTGGAGATAGTGAAGACACTTTTATAGCAGACCTTGCTGTAGGGACAAATTCAAATCAAATTAAAACTGGATCTCTAGCTAGATCCGAACGTGTTGCAAAATATAATCAATTATTACGTATAGAAGAAGGGCTTGGAAAAAAAGCATCAATGAGTAAAATTCATTAATGCTGGGTAAATTAAAAAAAAATTATTTTTTATTAATTTCTACTTTTTTAATACTTTATTTTTTCTTCAATCTTTTAGATGGTGAAAGAGGCTTTTTTTCTTATTTCGAGAAAAAAGAGATTCTAATAAATTTGAAAATTAAAGAAAATAATTTATCCAACAAAATCAAAGATCTTGAATTTAAAAATTCTTTATTAAGTAGTAAATTAGACCTTGATTATGTTGAAACCTTAATCCGAGAAAAATTTATGTTTGGCAAAGAGGGGGAGACCCTTTATATAATTAAAAAGAATGACAATTAAACTAAGACACCCAGAAAAAGTTAACAAGCCGATTAATCCAATCAAAAAAAAACCTGATTGGATAAGGTCTAAATTAACTAATAGCAAAGAATTCTTCTTAACCAAAACAATTGTTAATCAAAACAATTTAGTAACAGTTTGTCAGGAAGCTAATTGTCCAAATATTACAGAATGTTGGAGTAAACGTCATGCTACTTTTATGATCATGGGTGATACCTGCACAAGAGCTTGTGCCTTCTGTGATGTAAAAACAGGTAAACCTGAAAATTTAGATCCATTTGAGGCTTATAAAATTTCAAATGCTGTGCATAAACTTAATCTTAAACATGTTGTTATAACCTCTGTTGATAGGGACGACTTAGAAGATGGAGGCTCCAATCATTTTTTCGATGTAATTACAGCTACAAGAAAAAAAAACCCCCAAACATCAATTGAGGTTTTAACTCCAGATTTTTTAAGAAAAGGTGACTCTTATAAAAAGATTTTAGAAGCAGACTTAGATGTTTTCAATCATAACATTGAAACAGTTCCAAGACTTTATTTAAAAGTTAGACCAGGTGCAAGATACTTTGGTTCATTAGAGCTTTTAAAAAATGTAAAAAAGATTAATAAAAAAGTTTTTACTAAATCAGGACTAATGGTTGGTTTGGGAGAAAGTAAAGATGAATTAATTCAGGTGATGGACGACTTAAGGTCTGCTGATGTAGATTTTTTAACAATTGGACAATACTTACAACCCTCAGTAAAACATTATCCATTAGATCGTTATTACCATCCAGATGAATTTAAGGATTTAGAAAATATTGCAAAATCTAAAGGTTTTTTATTAGTCTCATCTTCACCATTAACAAGATCTTCTTATCATGCAGATGAAGACTTTGCTCAATTACAAAAAAATAGATTAGAAAAGTATAATGCCCAAAGCCTCAGTTAAGAGATTAATTGAATGCAATAAAGAACAATTAATTGATCTTGTTCTGGATATTGAAAATTATCCAAAGTTTATACCTTATTGTTTAGATGCAAAAATTTATGATAAAAAGGAAGAAAAGAATCTAATTTTAATAATTGCAGACCTTACAATAGGTAAGGGTCCATTTAAGGCAACCTATAAAAGTGATGTTAGATTTAATAAAGATACAGACACTATTCAAGTAACCAATATCGAAGGACCCCTCAAACATTTGGATAATAAATGGGCTTTTCTTGAAAGGGATAACTCTACTGAGATATCTTTTGATATCGATTTTGAGATTGAAAATAAATTTTTAAATATTGTAATGAGTAAATCTTTTCAGTATGGATTGGATAAAATAGCTGACTCTTTTCAAAAAAGAGCTAACGATTTATTCAATAATAAATAAATCATTAAATAACCATATGTGCAGAAAGATATATTATGACTACAGACTTACAAAAAAGAACAATTGTAAAAACATTAACTTGGCGTGTTACAGCCAGTTTAACAACTTTTATTATTGCATGGGCTTTAACTGGTGACTTGTTAATAGGAGCAACTATTGGAAGTATTGAAGCTATAGCTAAAATTTTTCTATATTATTTTCATGAAAGAATTTGGAACAATATAAGTTGGGCTAAAAGTTAGATAATCTTATCAATTATATTAAGGACAGTACTAACTGTTATTTTTTGTATAGATATTCTATTTTTATTTTTAAATAGATTTTTTTTTACTATTATTTTGTTTCCTTTTTTAACACCAATATAGACTAAACCGACTGGCTTTAATTTTGTTCCACCATTAGGCCCAGCTATCCCAGTGATGGATACAGATATGTTTGCTTTACTAATTTTACTTAAATTTTTTACCATCAATAAACAACATTCTTTACTCACAGCACCATATTTACTTATAATTTTTTTGGGTACTTTAAGGAATCCTATTTTAGCTTTATTAGAATAAGTAACCAATCCTAAATTAAACACTTTAGAAGAACCACTTATTGAAGTTATTGAGCTTGACAAAAGTCCTCCAGTGCAAGATTCAGCAAATGAAATTTTAAGTTTCTTTTTAGTTAATTTTTGAACAATTTTATTAGCTAAATTTTTCATTATAAAACGTAACTTTTTATAATCATAAAACACACAAGGGTTAACACAACATAAAATCCAGCACAAATATCATCCATAATCACACCAAAACTATTCTTAAAGTTTTTATCAAAAAAACTTACTGGAAATGGTTTCATAATATCAAAATATCTAAAAAGGATAAAAAATAGTAAATAATAAATGATAGCCTCATCATCGTTTTTTGTTACACCATGAGATATTTCATAAAGGTATATAGGAATTGATTGACCTAAAAATTCATCAATAATAATTTCACCTGGATCCTTATTTTCATTATTCTTTATATGGCTTGAAACAGCATAAAATGAATAAATAAATATTATTATTAATCCAATTAAAATAAAATTGGTTGAGAGATTCAAAATATGGAATAAATAATAAAGAATAATTGTAGTCACTAAAGACCCAAAAGTTCCAGGCATATACTTAATCTTACCAAGACCAAACATTGTAACAAATAATGAGTTTAAAGTTTTAATCATTTTTAATAACTGATGCTATTACTTCGCAAGCTATTGCTTTTTCCTTACCAATCACACCTAATTTTTCAGTTGTTTTACCTTTTATATTAATTTGTGTAGTGGAGATATTGCAGATTTTTGCAATACAGTTTGATATCTTTTTTTTATAATTTTGAATTTTAGGTTTTTGAGTAATAATATTAATATCAAGATTATTAATTTTATATCCATTATCTTTAATTTGCTTAATTATCTTATCTAGGAGTATTGTTGATCTAATATTCTTAAATTTTTTATTTTTGTCTGAAAATTTTTCACCAATGTCACCCATAGAACAGGCACCAAGAATTGCATCGGTAACAGCGTGTAAAACTGGATCACCATCTGAATGACCTAAAGTGCCAAGAAGTGAGGGTATTTTAATTCCACCTAAATAAAGTTTTTTATTTGGTACCAATCTATGAACATCAAAGCCCAAACCATATTTAATTAAATTATCAACTTTGATATCTGAACTTGTTGTGATTTTATTATTATTTACCTCTCCTTTAATAATTTTTATTTTTTTACCAGCTTTAACGAATAAATTTGCATCATCCGTTACCTCAATACCTTTGTTAGTTTGAAGTTTTAACAATTTTTTATAGTTAAATGCCTGAGGTGTTTGAATTAAATAAATATTTTCTCTTTCTAAATTTGTAACTATATTTGAATTTTTTTGTTTAATTGAATCTGATGTTTGTATTGCAGGTATAATGCAATCATTTAATTTAAGCCCTTTATACAATTTATCTAACAGTTTTATAGAAAAATTAGGTCTTGCTGCATCATGAATTAATACATTTTTAATATTATAACCCTTAATACTTAGTAAAGCTTTATAAGCCGATTCAGCTCTGGTCTTTCCTCCCACAACAACATTAATGTTTTTAATCTTCAGTTTGCTAATGTAGGATTTATGCTTCTTATTAATAACAAGAACAATTCTACAAAATTTTCTATAACTTTTTGCTTTATCTATTGAATGTAGTAATAAAGGTTTATCTTTATATAAGTGATATGGTTTTGGTATTTTTGAATTAAATCTTTCACTTTCTCCACCAGCAAGTATTATAAAGCAGCTATTCATGATTAAAATATTTATTACTCTATTTACCTCATAATGATCGATTTTATCAAAAAAAATACATTTATAGGATTAATATTTTTAATTACACTTACCTTAGGTTTTTTAACTTTTCTAACATTTATAGACAAAAGTTTTTTAAAATTAACTGATATCAACCTTCAGTTTCTCTTAATTGGTAATATAATTCTATTATTACTTCTTTTCTTTATGATTTTTAAAGAAGTTAATAATTCATTGAAAATTGATGTTGATATAAGTGGCTCAAAAGCTAACAGAAAGTACATAACTTTTTTTGCTTTATTTACTTTAATTCCATCAATATTAATTTCTTTGTTTTCTTTATTCCTTTTATCTTTTGCTCTTGATAAATATTTAGACAAAAAAATTACCACTGCTGTTAACAACTCCTATGAGATTGCAAAAAGCTATACAGAGGAGGTAAGAACTAAGACTCAATCTGAAATTATCTTAATTGCTTATGATTTAAATAAAAGTATTAATTTTTTAAATACAAATACCAATCAATTTAAAAGTTTTCTTAATACTCAAAAATTAATAAGAGGAATGGATGAAGTTCATGTTATTGAGTCAGATGGAACTCTTTATTTAACAACCTTAAAAGATCCCTCTCTATATATTCCACCTTTATCAGAAGCACTTGAAATGGTTTTAACTGATAAGAGGCCACTTAAAATTTTAAATGCGTTTAAAAATCAATCTGCATCAATTATAAAGCTTGAAAATTTTGATGGCAAATATTTATATATAGTTAAATATCTCGAAGAAAAAATTTCTCAATATTTATTAGAGTCTCAAGAAGCACTCAATTTTTATTACACAGTTTTGAATAAACAAACAGGAATAAAAATTTCTTTTGTATTTATTTATCTTGTTATTGTTTCTCTATTATTATTTTTATCAATATCAATAGCCATAAGGTTTTCATCAAGGTTTTTTCGATCAATTAATAATCTAATTATAGCGTCATCTAGTATAGGTAAGGGTAATTTAAATACAAAAGTTCCCGAGATTAAAGCAGACAAAGATATTGAAATTTTAAATAAAAATTTTAATTTGATGACTGATCAACTAAGGGCCCAGCAAGAAAAATTGATTATCAATGAAAGACATGAAGCTTGGGAGAGTTTAGCTAGAAAATTAGCACATGAAATTAAAAACCCTCTTACCCCAATTCAATTAACTGTAGACCGTTTAAAAATTAAATATTCAAACAAATTAAAAATCGAACAAAAAGTTGATTTTAATAAAAGTTTAAAAATTATTGGTAAACAAATTAAACAGATTGAAAACTTGGTAAATGAGTTTTCTGATTTTGCAAGAATGCCAAAACCAATACTTAAAGATAATAATTTAATACCTTTGTTAAAAGATAATATCAATTTGATCAAAGAATTAGATAGAAGTATTTCAATTAATCTTAATATTAATAAGGAAGATATAATTCTTAATTCAGATAATGAGCAATTAAGTAGAGCATTCTTTAATATCATTAAAAACTCATTCGAAAGTATTCAAGAAAAAAGATCGAATACCCATGATTTTAAAGGCAAAATTGAAATTTCTTTAAATGACAATATATCTAATATAAATTTTATAATTATTGATAATGGTTTAGGTTTTGGTGTATTTAAGAATAATATTAAAGATATCTTAAATCCTTACTTTACAACTAAAAAAAAAGGTACTGGCTTAGGTTTGGCTATTGTTAATAAAATAATAAATGACCATAATGGATCAATAGATTTTATACCAATAGATAATGGTGCAAAGATACAGGTTAATTTCAAAAAATGATAAATACCGAAATACTAATAATTGATGACAATACCGACATTAGAAATATAATAAATGACTTAATTTTAGATGCTGGTTTTAAGACAAGAGTTGCAGCAAATTATAATCAAGCCTTAAATGAAATTGATAAAAAACTACCTGATGTTGCAATTATTGATGTTAAATTAGACAAGGGAGATAACGATGGTTTAGAACTTATGTCTCATATTAAAAAAAAAGATAAAGATATCCCAGTAATTATTATAACTGGTCATGCCAATGTTGAGATGGCAATAAAAGCACTTAAAGCTGGAGCTTTTGAATTTATTGAAAAACCATTTAATCAAGAAAGATTATTAAATTTTATTAATCGTGCTGTTGAAAACATAAATTTAAAAAATAAAAACAAAGAGTTTGAAGATAAACTTTTTTATTCTTACGATTTAATTGGAGATAGTCCTAATATTAAAAACATTAAGGACCAAATAAAAAAAATTTCAATTTCTGAAAGTAGAGTTTTTATCAATGGACCGACAGGTTCAGGCAAAGAATTAATTGCAAGAAAAATATATAAGGAATCTGCTCGAAAAAAAGGATCATTTATAATTTTAAATGGAGCCTTATTAAACTTAGAAAAATATGAACTAGAATTATTTGGAGAAGAAAAAAACAATGGTACAATTTCCTATGGAGCTTTAGAAAAATCCTCAGGAGGAATACTTCTAATTGATGAAATATCAGAAATTCCATTTGACACTCAATCTAAAATTTTACGTGTTTTAATAGATCAAAAATTCAAAAGAATTAACGGTAATCATGACATCAAAGTTAATGTTAGAATTATATGTTCATCTAGTAAAGATATTAAAAAAGAGATAGAAAATGGGAATTTTAGAGAGGATCTCTACCATAGATTAAATGTTTTTGAGATCAATGTAGAGCCACTTAAAAATAGAGTTTCTGACATTCCTTTACTGGTTGATTACTTTTCAGAAAAAGTTTCAACAAATTACAATTTGAAAAAATTAGATATAAATACTAGTAATAATTATTTACTCAATTATGATTGGCCAGGTAATGTTAGGGAGCTAAGAAATTTAATGGAAAGAATTGCAATATTATCCCCTGATACTCCAGACAAAATTTCAAATATCATTAAAGAATCTCTAAAAACACCAGATATTATAACCACACCTGCAGAAAGCTCTTTATCTATACCATTAAAAGAGGCTAGAGAAAATTTTGAAAAGGAGTATTTAACTACTCAATTAAAAAAATTTAATGGCAACATATCAAAAACCGCCGATTTTATTGGAATGGAAAGATCAGCCTTACACAGGAAATTAAAAGGTTTAGGGATCAAGGAATTAAATTAAATGAATATAATTATTTGTGGAGCAGGTAGGGTTGGTTTTACTATAGCGAAGATTTTAAGTGAGCAAGGTCATTCTATAACAGTAATTGATCAATCTAGTGAAGACATTCAAAAAATTGATGAGGCACTAGATGTTAAGTCTATTGTTGGTAAAGCCACATATCCTTCAATCCTAGAGAAAGCAAACGCCAGCGATGCAGACATGATTATTGCAGTAACACGTAATGATGAAATTAATATGCTTATATGTCAAATTGCATTTTCAATTTTTAATGTTCAAAAAAAAATGGCTAGAATAAGATCTCAAGACTACCTAAATCCAAAGTTTACAAAAGTTTATAATAAAGAAAATTTGCCGATTGATGTAATTATCTCACCAGAAATTGAAATAGCCAAATCTTTACAAAGAAAATTAGAAGCTCCTGGTGCTCTTGATAACGTTCCATTTGCAGATAATAAAATTAGACTACTTGAAATTTTAATTAATGAAAAATGTTCCCTAAAAGATATTAAGCTTAACGAAATTACAAAAAGGTATCCTAAATTAAATGCAAATATCATGGGTGTAATAAGAGACGATAAATTTATTGTTTTAAAAAAACATGATATTATGCTTAAAAATGATAAGGCTTATGTCATAATTAATGCTTCGCAAATGAAAGATACATTAAATGCCTTTGGTCATAATGAAAAAATTTCAAATAAAATTTTGATAATTGGTGGGGGCAATATTGGTTTTAACTTGGCTAAAAATCTTGAAGAAAGTTTTGATTCAGCAAGAGTAAAAATTATTGAAAAAAATAAAGAAAGAGCAGAACTTATTGCGAGTGAACTTAATAATACAATAGTAATTAATGGCGATGCTTTAGATGAAGAAGTTTTGATGGAAGCAAACATTGATGAAGTGCAAACAGTACTTGCCCTTACTAATGATGATGAAGACAATTTGATGGTAAGTGTATTAGTTGAAAAATTTGCTAAAGATAACAGTGAATTAAGTGACAAGAGAACAATGGCATTAATAAACAAGCCGAACTATTCTTTACTCCAATCTTCTCTAAAGATTGATGATTTTATTGATCCTAGAATGAATACTGTATCTAGTATATTGAAACATATTCATAAAGGTTCAATTGAAAATGCCTATAGTATCCTTAACGGCGAATACGAAATTATTGAAGCAGAAATAATAGAGACTTCAGAGCTGATTAATAAAGAATTAAAAAATTCAAATTTACCTGATGAGATACGTGTTGGTGCCATTTTAAGAGAAGATGAGGTAATTATTCCTAGATCAAATTTTGTATTTAAAAAAGAGGATATTGTTGTTTTATTAGCGAAAAAAGATTTTTTACATGTTGTTGAAAACATGTTTCGTATAAGTTCGGTTTAATTAAATGAATTATATAAAACTCATTTATTTGAGTGTTTTTTTTGGAATAATTTCAATTCTTTCATTTTTTAATATTGTTTACTCATATTATTTAAATCTGTATCTTAATTTAAATACTTATATTTACACTTTTTTAATCTCTATCATCTTAACGATAATATTTTATATATCCAAAAATAATGATAAAAAGAAAACTACAGTCTATGAGAAAATACTTACAATATTATTCGGTTATTTTCTATTACCATTAATAATTGCTATACCCTTCTATTTCAGTATTTATAATTTAACTTTCGTTAATTCTTATTTTGAAGCAATTTCTGGCTTTACATCCACAGGTTTTACAATTTTTGATAATATTAATCATATAGATCAAAGCTTAATTTTATGGCGATCAGCATCTCAATGGATTGGTGGTCTTTATTTTTTGTTTTCTATCATACTATTAATAGATATTTTTGACCATAGTTTTAAAAAATCTTTAACTAATTTTATATCTTTTAATAAAGCGGAAACTTTAAAACAATCATTAAAAATTTTTTTCTTATATTCTTTAATAACATTAGGAATTTTTATTATTCTGAACATATTTGAAATTAGAATGTTTAATTCTTTAAATTTATCAATGACAATAATTTCTTCTGGAGGTTTTTTACCATCAAATAATTTATCTAATATTTTGATAAATAATTTGCAGATTATAATAACATCCCTACTAATGCTGTCGTCATTTTTTAGTATATTTTTAACTTATAATTTAATTTTTACAAAAAATCATAATTTGAATTTCTTTAATGAGGATATTCACTTATTATTCTATTTTTTAATTTTATCACTTATTTCTTATATTTTTTTTAATTTTGATAATAATTTTAGTGAATTATTTTTATCTCTAACCAGTAGTGTTTCCAATATAGGTTTTTCTCTTGATAATAATTCAACAAATTTATCATTTATCTTTTTAATATTAGTAATGATTGGAGGATCTTTTTTTTCTACAAGCTCAGGTATTAGATTTTTAAAAATTTATTCTTTATTCAAATATTCGATTAATCAAATATTATCATACAGCCGACCAAAAAATATTTATGTTAATAAACATTTATTTTCAAGAGAATTTTTTCAATTAAATGAAATTTATAAATATTTTTTAACAGTGATAATTTTTATTATATCTTTACTATTTTTAACTTTTCTACTTACATTAAATGGGATTGATTTTGAAATTTCTTTTAAACTTGCTATCTTAACTTTAATGAATACAGTTAATTCTACTATGTATGGACTAGGTGATTTTAACTTTTATGATTTACAATTTTTTACCAAATATTATCTTATTTTCTTTATGATTATTGGTAGATTAGAGCTTTTAACCTTATTAATTATTTGTAAAAAATTTCTTTTTAAAAATTAAATTAGTATTATAAATATATTTAATATTATTATATGCACTCTTAGCTCAGCTGGATAGAGCATCTGTTTTCTAAACCGAGGGTCGGTGGTTCGAGTCCACCAGAGTGCACCACTAACAAGATATATAAATATTATTTTAATCAACACAACATGTGGTAACTGTTAATTTGATATGTTAAATTATTCTTTGATCAGAATAACATATTAATAGATAGTCAGGCTGATTCAAATTTATTTGAATTATTTGTTAACAAATAAATAATAAAAACAGAGGAATAAAATATGTTTAAATACGTAAAACAATTAACTTCTCTAGTTGCTATGGTTGCAGTTCTGTTCGCTTTTACAACAGAAACAATGGCTGCTAAGAAGTCTAAAACTCTTAAAAACACTATGAAAAAAGGTTTTGTAAGATGTGGTGTATCTCAAGGTTTACCTGGATTTTCAAATGCTGATGCAGCTGGAAATTGGACTGGTGTTGACGTTGATGTATGTAGAGCAGTTGCTGCTGCAGTATTAGGTGATGCGAACAAAGTTAAGTTCACTCCGCTAAGTGCTAAAGAAAGATTTACAGCTCTTACTTCTGGTGAGATTGATATCTTATCAAGAAACACAACTTGGACACTTTCAAGAGATGCGGATCTAGGTGTAACTTTCGTTGGGGTAAACTTCTATGATGGTCAAGGTTTCATGGTAAGAAAAGACTCAGGAATTACTTCTACGAGCCAATTCAAAAATGGAATTTCAGCATGTACTAACATTGGTACTACAACTGAATTAAACATGAGAGACTTCTTTAATTCAAAAGGGATTTCTTATGAGCCAGTTGCTTTTGAAAAAGCTGATGAAGTTGTTGCAGCTTATGACTCAGGCAGATGTGATACTTACACAACTGATAAATCTGGTCTAGCAGCACAGAGAACAAAAATGACTAACCCTGATGACCATTTAGTGTTACCAGAGACTATCTCTAAAGAGCCTCTAGGACCTGTTGTACGTCAAGGTGATGCAGTTTGGGAAGACATCGTAAGATGGTCACTAAACGTAATGATCGAAGCTGAAGAATACGGTATTTCTTCTACAAATGCTGATGCTATGAAAGTTTCAGAAAACCCAGCAATTAAAAGATTAGTTGGTACTGAAGGTGAATTAGGATCATATTTAGGCCTAGATCAAGACTGGAGCTTAAGAATTATTAAGCAAGTTGGAAACTATGGTGAAAGTTATAAGAGAAATATAGCTGACACTGGTATTTTACCTGACAGAGGTCCGAATAATATTTGGACTAAAGGCGGATTATTATACACTCCACCAGCTAGATAATTATTATCTAAAATAATTTAAAAAGGGCTAGATTTATCTAGCCCTTTTTTTATAATACCTACAAATGAAATTAAAAAAAATTCTTCCACAACTATTAACACTGCTATTTATTATTTTAGTATTTGGTTTCTTTACCATGAATGCTCAAGAGAATATGGGTGCAAGAGGGTTAGAATTTGGTTTTGGTTTTTTAAAAACTCAAGCCTCTTTTGATATACAGTTTTCTTTAATAGATTATGATGGCTCTCATACGTACGCCAGAGCTTACTTGGTTGGGTTACTAAATACACTTTTAGTAGCTTTTATAGGAATTATTTTAGCTACATTATTAGGTGCTGTTGTAGGTGTTGCACGTTTATCTCCAAATTATTTGATAAGAAAAACAGCCTCTTTTTACATAGAATTTTTTAGAAATATTCCTTTATTGTTACAAATTTTCTTTTGGTACTTTGCTGCGTTAAGAGCTCTACCAATGCTTGAGGATGCACCTATGCTATTAAATTCATCTTTTATGACAATTAAAGGACTTTATGCACCAGCTCCAATTTGGACAAATTTTGATGTTTTTTTTACAACAATAATTGCTGCAATGATTATAATTTTTTTCTTTGTTAGATATGCAAAAAAGAAACAAGAGCAAGAGGGTAAACGATTGCCCGTATTTTTCATATCTCTGGCAATTTTTATATTTTTGCCATTACTAACTTTTTTAATTGGTGGTGTAGATTTATCTTGGAGTTATCCTGTAATTAGACAGATGTCTCAATCATCATATACTTTTGACGGTGGTTTAAAAATACCACCTGAATTAATTGCTCTTACTCTTGCTCTTACGCTTTATACAGCAACATTTATTGCAGAAAATGTTAGAGCTGGTATCCAAGGGATTGGTAAAGGTCAAAAAGAGGCAGCAGCCTCAATCGGTCTTACTCCAAATCAAGTTTTAAAATTAGTAATCATGCCTCAAGCATTAAGAATTATTATTCCACCAACAACTAATCAATATTTAAACTTAACTAAAAACTCATCTTTAGCTGCAGCTATTGCTTATCCTGATTTAGTTTTAGTTTTTGCTGGTACTGCAATGATGCAAACGGGTAGAGCTATAGAAATTGTAGGAATTACTATGGCAACTTATTTGACTATTAGTTTGTGCATTTCATTATTAATGAACTGGTATAATAAAAGAATAGCGATACAGGAAAAATAATGAGCATAAACAAATTTAATATATTGAAATTTAATCATCACAAAAATAGAAATATTTCTTTAATTTTAGGTGTCTTATTTTTTTCAGTTGGAATCATTGATTTTTATTTAAATAACTATTTTGATAAGAATATTACTTATTTTTTACCTAGAATTATTAATTTTTTCACACCATTAATTTTTGGAGTTATTGGGCTTCATTTAATTAGAATAGAATTTTCAGGTATAAAGATTTTAGATAGTCTCAATAAAAACATTAACACAACTAATTTCAATGCTGCATTAAGTGTATCTATAATTTTACTTATAATTTTTGGACTACCTCCATTATTAAATTGGCTTATTCTAGACGCCAATTTTGCTGGTGATAGCAAAGAAGCTTGTACTGGCGGTGGAGCTTGTTGGGTTTATATCAAAGTTTGGTTTAATAGATTTATGTATGGAATGTACCCCAATGCAGAACAATGGAGAGTTAATTTAACATTTATTGCTGTCCTTGTGTTTATGGCAGCTGGTTTTTTTGCTCCAATAAGACTTAGAAATTATCTATCTTTATATTATGTTCTTATTTTACCTATTATTTCATTTATCTTAATCTACTTTATAGTATCCGGGGGTTCATTTGGATTAGTGTGGGTAGAAACAGGTGCTTGGGGAGGTTTATCTTTAACTTTTATGGTATCTTTCTTTTCTCTAATTTTTTGTTTCCCTTTGGGTATGATGTTAGCTCTTGGAAGAAGGTCTAATTTACCTATTGTTAAATATTCATCACTTTCTTTTATAGAATTTTGGAGGGGCGTACCTTTAATTACAGTACTATTTATGTCTGCAGTAATGTTTCCTATGTTTTTACCTGATGGAACTTACGTTGATAAATTAATTAGAGTCGTTGTTGCTATCACTTTATTTGAGGCTGCTTATACAGCAGAAGTTATAAGAGGAGGTCTACAAGCTCTACCAAGAGGTCAGTATGATGCTGCTAAATCACTTGGCATGGGTTATTGGAGAATGCATGTTTTTGTTATTCTTCCTCAAGCTTTAAAATTAGTAATACCAGGAATTGCCAATACATTTTTGGCTCTTATAAAGGACACGCCATTAATATTTGTAGTAGGACTTTTAGAGTTGGTTGGAATGTTAAACTTAGCAAAAACTAATCCAAAATGGCTAGGTTTTTCCATGGAAGGATATGTTTTTGCTGGAATAATATTCTGGATTATTTGTTACAGTATGAGTAAATATAGTCAAAATTTAGAATTAAAATATAAAACAGATAGATAAATTATGTCAGATTCAATTATTCAAATAGAAAAAGTAAACAAATGGTTTGGTGATTTCCAGGTTTTAAAAGATATCGACCTTGAAGTTAAACCAAAAGAAAAAATTGTTGTTTGTGGTCCGTCTGGCTCTGGAAAGTCTACACTAATTAGATGTATCAACAGGTTAGAAGAACATCAAAAAGGAACTATAATTGTTGATGGGACTGAAATATCAGAAGATACAAAAAATATAGAACAAGTTAGAGCAGAAGTTGGAATGGTTTTTCAACAGTTTAATTTATTTCCTCATTTGTCTATCCTAGATAATTGTACACTAGCCCCAATCTGGGTAAAAAAAATGTCAAAAAAAAATGCTGAAAAATTAGCCTTAGAACACTTGGAAAGAGTACAAATTTTAGACCAAGCTCAAAAATTTCCAGGACAACTTTCTGGTGGTCAACAACAAAGAGTTGCTATTGCCAGAGCTCTTTGTATGGAACCCAAGATAATGCTATTTGATGAACCAACATCTGCACTAGATCCTGAAATGATCAAAGAAGTCCTTGATGTTATGGTTAATTTAGCAAAACAGGGAATGACTATGATTGTAGTGACTCATGAAATGGGTTTTGCTAAAGAAGTTGCTGATCAAATGATCTTTATGGACGAAGGAATGATTGTAGAAAAGGCAACAACTAAAGACTTTTTT
>CAJQSF010000021.1 GCA_905612495.1 uncultured Candidatus Pelagibacter sp. | reverse complement strand
CTTGGTTCCATCATTATTAAAAGCAACACTAGTAGGACCGGTGTCTTGACCACTAATATCAAAACTATCTATAAAATTTATAGTTGATGATAAATCAAAACCTGTTGATAACGTATATTCATTTACATCATCACCAACCAGACCTGTCACAAACATCTTGGTTCCATCATTATTAAAAGCAAGATCTTGAGGATCAGTCTCTTGACCACTAATATCAAAACTATCCACAAAACTTGCAGATGACACATCAAAGCCAGTTGTTAAAGTATATTCATATACATCATCATTAACCGAACCTATCACAAACATCTTGGTTCCATCATTATTAAAAGCAACACCAGCAGGAATACCATCTTGAGCTTCAACACTAAAACTATCTACAAAAGTTGCAGCAGCAGCAGCTTGTGCTGAGCTAACAAAAGTTAGATTAAAGATTAGGAATATTGAGAATATTTTTTTTAAAAAATTAAACATTTACATTTAATTATAAATTTTAGAGAATTTAGGTTTTTATAATTTTGAGCATAAAAATGTATTAGTACATCGAATGTTTTTTTTTTGACTTTTAACAGGCCCAAATTGGGTGACCTTTAATGGTAATACTGGTGTTTATTGTATAAAAAATAGAGATGTTTGAAAAATTAGAAGAATTAGCAAAAAATAATAAAAAAATTTCCGATTTTCATATCCGAAGTGGTTCACCGTTAGCTTATAGACAAACAGGTGAAGTAGTTACAGTTAAAGATATTGTTGTAAAAGCACAAGATCTTCAAGATCTTATGTCGACAAATTGTAATGAAACAGAAACAAAAAAATTCCATGAAACACATGAATTAGATTCTGCTGTAATATTAAGTGGATTAAGATTTAGAGCTAACTTTTATAAAACAATTAATGGACCCGCTGCAGTTCTTAGAAGAGTAGAAAGTGTCATTCCTGAAATGTCACAATTTGATTTACCAGATGTTCTTTATGATATTATTGATATGCATAAAGGATTAGTTCTAGTCACCGGACCAACAGGGTCTGGAAAATCAACTACGCTTGCAGCAATTATAAATGAAATTAATAAAACAAGAGCAGCACATATTATTACAGTTGAAGACCCGGTAGAGTTTGTGCATAAAGATGCAAAAAGTATTGTTTCACAGCGTGAAGTTGGAAAACAAACGCAATCATTTGCAAGTGCTTTAAAAGCAGCTTTGCGTGAAGATCCAGATGTTATTTTAGTTGGTGAGATGAGAGACCTTGAAACAGTTGGTCTTGCCTTAACTGCTGCAGAAACAGGTCATTTAGTTTTTGGAACATTACATACTAGTGGAGCACCCAATACTATTAATAGAATTATTGATGTATTTCCTCCAGAACAACAAGCACAAATTCGTGCGCAAATTTCTACTTCATTAAAAATGGTAGTAACTCAAAGATTATTAAAAACAAAAGATGGTCAAGGCCGAGTTGCTGCTTTTGAAGTTATGAAGTGTACAGCTCCAATCCAAAACTTAATACGTGAAGCTAAAATTCACCAAATCCCAAGTATCATGCAAACCTCAGTTCGTGATGGTATGATTACAATGCAAAAATCATTAGAAGAACTTGTTAATAATGGGAAAATTGATCCAAGTGCAGGAAAAGAACATTAAAGGTTTTAACCTCATAGAGCTTCTAGTTGTGATTGCAATTATATCAGTAATTTCAGCAGCAGCTTATCCAAATTTTTCGTCTTGGAAAAAAGCAAGAGAAGTAAGGGGAGCAGCCGTAAAAATAAAAAGTTTATTCTCAAATATTAATTCTCAAGTTCAAAGAGGATTGTATGGATTTGTCCAAGTAGAAGTAAAAGCAACAACAGGCGAGGTAAAAGTTATCTCGAAGGGAATGAAATTGAGTACCCTTTCATCAAAAATTTATAAAAGTGATGATGCCTGGAATACAGACCAAACTTCAAGATGTGCAATTGATCAGGATTGGGATGATAACGGATCCCCCAAAATAATTGAAAAAACAGATCCAGAAAACGAAGACGAAGTAGTAGTAGAAATAATACCTAATAATAAATTAGAAGTGGCCGAGTTAAAATATGATGTAGCGGTAAATTTTGAGGCCAAGTCAGGAACCGTTTGTTTTTCTAAAGATGGGTCTTGGTATAGCACTGCTGGGGAGTTTGAATCAATGGAAGTGTTTTATATTTGTGAAGGTAAAGAAATAAAATGCAGTGTTAAAACAGATGGAGAGCCAAACGATTTAAAGCACGATAATTTATTTGCATTAAATTGGTCCAGATTTGGCAATATTACTCTTGAAAAATGGAGCAAATCTAAATCAGAATGGATTTTACAATAAATAAAATGATTAAATTTTCAAATAAAAGAAAAAAACAATCAGGAATCACTCTATTAGAGTCTTTAATCTCGACCGCAATTATTGGAATAGGATTTGTTGCTATTTTTCAAATGGTGAACTTTTCTGTTCAATCTATTGATAGCTCTAGCGAAAGAACCAAGGCAAACTATTTAGTAAGCATGATAGCAGAAGATATTATAGCTCACAAAATAACGGATCTTAGTTGGAAAGCGTACGTTGGAAAGGATGTTGAGCTATGTGGTAAAAAAAAAGATAAACTTGAAGCTGAACCTATTAAACCAATTTATGAGACAGTTGTAGAGGATGCTGATGAAAATAAAAAAGAAAAATGGAATAGCATTTTTAATACTAACAGATATCTTAAATGTAAAAGTGAAAAAGATATTAAAAATGTAAAAATTTTTCAAATATGTAAATCTGGCTGCACATATGATTCAAGCGAAGCCTTACCAGGTATTCATGCTGAGGTTTATGATGAAATGTTCATAGGAAGAGTGCAAGTTAATATGAACGATGGCAAGAAAAGAAAATTTTTATATTTCACTGCTGATTACACACTTAAATAATGATTAAACAAAATAAATTAAAAAATATTGCTGGAATAACTCTAATAGAAATAATGATTGGAGTAGTTATCTCAGCTATTATGATGGGAGCGATGTATACAACTTATAACATTGTAAATAGTAGCTACTCTCAAGTCACAGACCGTGCAAAAATAAGTCGTTCTGGAAGAGATATTATTGCAATGTTGATTAGAGATATTAGGTTGGCAGGCTTTAAATATCATTATGGCGTAAACACTGATGACATATCAAAACAAGATAACCTTGAATACATTTCTGGTAGTAGCGATATAAAAATAAGTCATGCTCCAATAATAGTAATAAAAAATAAATTAGGAGATGCAACAGACTCAGACACAGGTATATCTAAAAACGATGTAGCAGATCAATGTTGTGATAAAATTCATATTGTCTATGGGGACTTTAATCAAAATGATACACAACCTTACAAACGATATAGAGTTACTTACTTCGCTAAACCAAGTGGGGATAATGAATATTATGCCGTTTATAAATCAAAACAAAGTTGGATACAGTCTACTGAGAGCATAACAGGTAACTGGTCAAGTAGTTGCACAGAATGTTTTTCTGGTGAATTAATTAGAGATCACTTAGTGGATATGGAGTTTATAGTTTTTGATAAGCAAGGAAGAATTATCAGTCCTCCCCCAAGACCAAACGATAGTACCAGAGTGGATCTTTATAATATTAAAGCTGTAGATATAAGATTAACTTTTAGATCAAAAAATGAGTTTTATAGATTTAATCCAAAAGTTGACAATCCAAGATTTGTAAAAGGACTTGGGGATAGAACAAGAGAATTTTTTGATAAGTATTTAAGAGACTCGGTTGTCGTCACTGTGAATACAAGAAATGTTGGTAGTTAAGGATAAAAATAATGAATAAAAATGAAAAAGGATTTGCTCTAGTTCTGTCACTTATACTTTTGCTTGTGATGTCACTTATGGGTGGAGCTTTAATAGTTATTTCTTCAGGAGATCACCAAAGCAACAATACTAGTGATCAATACCAGCAGGCGTTTTATGTAGCAGAAACAGGCCTTTTAGAAGGAGAAAAAAAAATAATAAATAAATTTTTGGGACCAAGGGATTTGAAGGGTGTTAGAGATATAAATGACAAATCATTACCAATAAACGAAATTGATGTTACAGAAACAAATTGCTTTAAAAGCTTTAGAAATATTAAAAGAGAAGGTTTTCAAGTAGCACATCACGTTGTAAATCAAAATTTTGGAAAGCTGATTGAGCCTATTTTTGAAACTCCTAGTGATGTAGATAAACTTGCCACGGGTGATGTCAAAGTTATGGGAAAGCTTACAAAAGAACAAGAATATTTAAAAAGATTTAGGTATGAATTTTTTTCAGTTAACATTGGAAGTGCGCCTTATCTTGGAACTGGTTCAAGTATTAAAAAAACATCTAATAATTCTCAATCATTAGGAACAGCTTATAAGATATATGCCTGTGGAATTATGGTTGCGCAAGGTACTAAACTTGTTGATTATAAAGGTGAGGAAGAAATTATTATTCCGTTAGAAACAGTAATGGTTATGCCAAATTAAAAATGAATAAAATTTTAAAAAAAATTATGCAGATATTAAAGATAGCATCCATTTCCTTGTTATTTCTTTTAGCTTTAAACAAAGCTAGTTTTGCATGTGATTTACTTTCTATTAACATTGGTGGCAACAAATCAGAAATTGAAAAGTATTTTGGACCCATCGAGACAGATGAAGAAAATGTAGAGGAACCAAATGATGTCACAACTGTTTCAACAGAGATTGATCGTTTTTGTCCTAATTCAAATCTAGGCGATTCTTCTATTCGAGCGTTTATTGTAAATGATAAAATTGCTGGAATTATAATTGAAGTATTAAATGGAACAAATAATGAGGAAAGTAAAAAACAGTTACTTTATAATTATGTAATCAGCAATTATGGTAAAATTGAAAATAGTAGTAGACCAGACTGGACAGGTTATAAAGCCTGGAAAATTGGTGGTAAAGAAATTATATATGGTAAGTGGTACTACAGAAAAAAATTTTTAATTGAAGAATTACAAATATCAAATGCAGAATATAAAGGTTATTTAGTTATTGAGTAAAAGGAATAATAAAAAAATGTATAAAAAGTTTTTAAAAATTATAATTAGTAATCTGTTTATTGTACTTATTGCATTAAATCAAAATGCTATCTCTAAACCTTTACCACCAGGCTCAGGTACAGGAGATGTCCCAGCTAATATATTAATACTTATAGATAGCTCTGCTAGCATGAATAGAAAACTTACTGCAGGTAGTGGAATTGAAAATCCGACTGATATTGTAGAAGATTCAGATGGTAACCTAATTGTAGGTGAAGGAAATTTTGGCTTTATAAAAATTTTAACAGCCGACAATACTGTTGATAGAACTTTTGCACCTACAACTGACCATCCATCAGGTAATAGAAATTTCAGAGGTTATGGAAATAAGGATGAATGTTTAGATGGAAGTAAAAATTTTTCAATTAGAAATATTCATAACTTGGGTCTTGCAACTAATGTTTTGGGTGTATCAGGGGATGTGATTTATGGTAATGACCAAAAATCAAGCCAAGGACTAATTGTAGGAATTAATACATCTGGAGAATGTATTGAAGTCATTGATCGTGGTGACCTTGGTTTTAGACCTTATGCAATGGAAGTAAGAACTATTAATAGTAAAGATCATTTATTTGCATCTGGAAGATTGTTTCATGATGGAAGTGATAGCTGGCGAAGACATTTTTATACTAAAAATTTAACGACAGGTGACTCTTTAAGGTGCTCAAATAATATCGGTGGAAATTTGGGTAACGATATTGAAAATAGCTATCGCCTTACAGTCGATAATAGTGGAAGCTATGTATATTATATCAACTCAGGAAACATTTCCGGATATGAATTAGAAGAAAGGGGCAATAATTATTGTCCTAAGGATTTTGTTCGGGATAGATTTTATAGTGAAAACAACTCAAGCCTTAAAAGAGCTGATGCAATTCAGGTTTCTCCAGATGATGATGATATAATGTATGTTGCAAGTTCTAGAAGTGATGTAGTTCAAAAAGTAACTCTGACAAATACTACATTAACTCAAGTCACACTTGCTGGAAGAAAAAAAGATGCTGAAAATACAGCCAATGCTGGTGCACTTAATGCAGGTGAGGTTAATTTATTGGATCCAATAGCTTTATTTGTTACTTCTACAAAAGTGTGGGTGTCAGATAAAAAATCAACGATACAAGAATTTGATGAAAACAAATTTACAGCAGCTAATATTAATACTTCATGGCAGGCTGAATATGGTGGAAAACAAGAGACTAGATTTGAAGGAGCTAAGAGAGCTATCAAAGCAGTTGTATCTGACTCTTCGTTAACTGCAGGAGCTAATTTTGGTTACGGTCATTGGAATTCTGGGGAAGGTGGGCGAAAACATGGTGCTAGAGGAGGTAAAGCTTGTCATTTTGATCTGGACAATTGCAATTATTATAGAGGCTGGAATGGAAATCATCCACAAGGAAAATCTAGACTTTGTAACACTGACTCTTGTTTAGAGGTTGGAATTAGCAATGAGGGTGCTTCACAAATACCAGATGCAGTTGATGCTACACCTTTAGCCTGGGGAACAGACGCTAATGCTTTTGCACAATTAGCTGATGAATATTTTAGGGAATACCAAAATGCATTAAATTTAAAAGGTAGTGAAGCTGAAGAAGCTGACTGCCAAATAAGTTATGTAATTGTTATCGGTGATGGTGCATGGCAGCATGGTGACCAAGCAGCAGAAAAAATTAAATTATTGAGACAAAATTTGGGTGTAAAAACTTTAGTAGTTGCTTATGGTGGTGGAATTAGTGCTTCAGGACTTGATAAATTTGATGAAATGGCAGAAGCTGGTTCATGTGATGATGCAGGCTCACCAGATTGTCAAGCAAGAATAGATGCAGACAGTCCGCAAATGTTAAAGACAGAGCTAGCAAGTAAAATACAACAAATTATTGCTGAAAGATTATCTTTTACTGCTCCATCAATTACTGCAACTATTCAAGAAGGGGGTTCTTTATACCAAGCACAGTTTGAATATATTCAGTATGGAGAATGGCGAGGAACCATTAGTAGACAAAGTGTTAAAGGTGATGGATCTTTAAATACAGAATCAAGTGAGGAAAATTGGAATGCAGCAGAAAAATTAAAAAATAGGAGTAAAGAGAGAAACATTTGGACTACTCTGCCAGATAACTCATATATAGGAAATTGGAATAATTGGACAACAGATGACAAATATTTATCAGATATAGAAGGTCTTTTTGATTATACTGGAAATTCAGTTTTAGATTATCATAATACCACATCCAATTGTTCAAGTGCTGATGATGTAGAAGATGGAATAAATGATGATATTAAGGGATTAATTAACTTTGTTCGAGGTATAGATTATTTTGATTATGATGGAGACTGCAATATAATTGAACAAAGAGGGCACTTATTGGGTGATGTATATAATTCACAACTGGTAGAAGTTGGACCTCCAAATGCAAATTCAAATTTTACAGATGTCAATCAAGAGGCTTATTGGAGAGCTAAAAACAACTATCAATCTTTTGTTAGTGCAAATCAATCTAGACAAAACGTTATTTATGCGGGAGCAAATGATGGAATGCTTCATGCATTTAATTCAGCTACGGGAGAAGAAGAGTGGGCTTTTATACCTCCTTTTATTGCATCAAAACTACCAACGATAATAAACAAAGCTTATGATGGAAAATTTGCAGGGGATCCAGGTGGAACCAATCCAATTTTTGGTGTCGATGGTTCACCCGTAGTTCATGACATGTATATACAAGGATTAAATGCAGATGGAGCTTATGAAATAGGTAAAAGCTGGCATACTATATTAATGATTCCCTATGGGAGAGGAGGAGCTGGTTTTTCTGTATTAGATGTTACTAATCCCATTATCAATGGTGGTCAAGGACCTCTGCATATGTATTCAGTTTTTAATGATCATATAAATAGTAAAGTTTTACTAGCTGATAACACGGGTCAGATTACAGAATATCAATATAGTCAAGCAACTATAAATATAAATAATTCAGAAGAAGCTAAAATAGCATCTGACAACCAAAATGTAGCAGATGCTGCTGACTCAGACACTTGTGAAGAAACCAATAGTTGTACTCAACAAGATGCCATCGCTACTTGCCAAACAAATGATGAACTTTCTAGTCGTTCATTTAGAGTTAGCGGAACAGCAGCTTGTTTTACAGGCTCAAAATTCACATTTGCAACGGAGCTTACTGGAGATGGTGCTGGTAATGTTAGTCAAAATGATCTTGTAGTTACTGAAATAGAGAATGGAGAAAAAATAAAAAAAAATTTTACAAGCGCTATAGTGAAGGATGGTTATCTGGAAGTTGATTTTGGAGCTGAAAAAACTTTTAACGTAGGCTCAGGTGATGCAGTAACTAATCAAATTATTTTACAAACTTCATGTTCGTCAGTTGGTACAGACCCAGTTGGATATGATTATAGCCAACTAGGAGAAACTTGGTCAACACCAAGAATATTTAGAATTCCTAATAATAAAGAAGAAGGTGATGCAAGTATTAATGGTGATAAATATGTAGCAGTAATGGGAGGAGGCATGGGAAATACTTTTGTATGTTCAGGATCAAATGTATTCCTTGTTAATTTAGAAGATCCGACAAATCCAGGCAGCATTTTTGGTGCTGTAGTTAATAAAGGAGCAATTAATATTATTGATACTGATACCAGTAATATAGCAAATGCACTTCCAACAACCCCTGTTGTTATTACACCAGATTTAACTCGAGGTGTTCCTTGGAGAGGAGCTATGGTTTATTTTAATGATCTTGAAGGAAAAATTACAAAAATTAACTTAACAAACCAAACAATTAATAATGCTAAACTTTTTGATCAAACAACATTATTCAAATTAAATGCAACAGTTGAAAATGGTCGATATAGTTATAAATCAATGGATGCCACAATAGGAAGTGATACAGGTAATTTTTGGCTCTTTGGTGGAACTGGAGACTTTCAAAGAATTGGTGACAGGAGTAATGGGATGGACAATATTTTATATGGTATAAAAGATGAGGATTTTCCATACTTTGAGCACTTAAATGAAGTTACTGTTCCTGGACAATCAGATGGTAACTTTGAAGAAGAGGCTAAGAAAGGTGCAGATGCAGCTAATCATATTGATAATACAACCGTTTGTGTTGATACCACTACTGATGCCGATGGATTGCTTTGTCCTGGTCCTAATAAACAAGCTTGGGTTATTAAATTGGATCCAAATGAGCCAAAAAGATTTAGAAAAGTATCAGCACCGCCTACAATTTATAAAGGGAATGTATTCTATCCAATTTACGAGCCGCCTGAAGGAAATACATGTAATATAGGTAGTGCGTTTATTTGTTCAGCTGATGATGAATGTGGAACTAATAATTCATCTGAACTAGGTACAGTAATAGCAGGTGAGGATTGTTTATTTGTTAGAAGAGGAATATTGTCTGAGTTAACAGTATTTGCAGACACACTTTATGGTAACGTAGCAGGCCCTGCCGAACAGGAAGATACATTATATATTCTCTCTACTAATGCAGGAGAAGTTACTACTTACAGAAGATCTTGGAGAGAAAACTATTAATAAATTTTTTTATAATAAAAAATTTTTAATTTGGTTAGAGAAAGATACGTAAAAAATAGCTGCAATAATAATATAAGGTCCAAAAGGAATTTGAGACGACATCTTTCTTGATTTATTAATTAGTGATGGCAAAACAAATATTAGAGCAACAACAGAAGACATAAAAATTGTAAAAGGAATACTAAACCAGCCAAACCAAAAACCTACTACTGCTAATAATTTAGCGTCACCAAGACCCATACCTTCTTTTTTTCTAACTTTTTTATAAAAAAAAATGATTAACCAAATTATTAAATAACCGAAGACACCCCCAATTAAAGAATTGATATAATTTGGAAAAATTGTTTGATTTAAATTTGGATCGAAAGATTTAAAAAATCCTATAATCATTAAAGGAAAAGTTAATTCATTTGGAATTATAAAATGTTTTAAATCTATAAAAAAAATAATAATAAAAAAAACACTTAATATTGATAATAATAAAGCAGCAAGGGTTAGTCCAAAAAAATAATAGATTGATACAAAACTAATAGCAGTGATTAATTCAACTATAAAATATTGTGAATTAATTATTTTTTTACAAAATCTACATTTACTCTTTAACAATATAAAAGATAGTAGTGGAATATTATCATACCAAATAATTTTTTTTTTACAGTTAGGACAAGAGGATCGCCCAGTAACTATACTTTTATTTTTAGGTAAACGATAAATACAAACATTGGCAAAACTTCCACAGATAATACCAAAAAAAAATAATGCTAAATAATACACAAATTAAATTTTAATTTGTGAAGAAAAATGTAAAATCCCATCTATGGCGTATTGTATAAACATTGTCATGTCTTGAAGATGCAAATAAAAATTTGGTGAGTTAATAATGATTTCCATAGCTGTGTAAAAAATATCAGAAGAAAACTAAAATGCAAATTACAATTTCATTGTTTAAATTTTAAAACACAATTAACCACATTGTTGTGTGTCTAGTTTTCTGAATAGAACTTAATCTATTACAAATATAAGAAATTATATTCATAATAGTAATTTCTTGTGGATAAAGCTTACAGAATAAAACTATAAGTTGACACAAACCCAGTTTAGGCGCTATGTAAACCCATTATAGGCACATTATTATGACAATAGATAAAGAAACAATCGAAAATATTAAGGCTATTTCTTCCGAGGAAAAAAAAGGTATTGAAGGAGCTAATGAACCAGCTTTTTCAAAAGGATTATATGACTGGCTAATGTTTTTATTAGCCTATTATTCAAGAATAAGAGAAAATTTAAAGATTGATTTTGAAACTTTTATTATTCTTCAAGTTGTTGTTAGTCATTCACTTTATCACATGAACAAAGATGGAATTAAAAAATTTACTGAAATTCAAAAAAATTTTGATCTAATGTCTATGTCTAATTTAAGCAAAATTAATAAATTAGCATTCGCTAGTATTGCTGAAGTACTTCAGTTACCAAGAGAAACTGTTCGTAGAAAAGTATTACAGCTTGAGGAAAAAGAAATAGTAAAAGTTGATGATGTCAGTGGAATTATACTTGGGCCTGCTTATAAAGTAATTTATAAAGAATTTGTTTCAAGAACTACGATAGATACGAGTACCTTAGTTAAAAGATGGAAAACAACTGGGACACTCGAGAGATTATTGCAAATGGATGAAAAAAAAGGTGAGTAAATTTTTTTATGCACTCTATGACCTAGCTAATTCAGCTTATACTATTATAGTTGTAACATTTATCACATCAGCATACTTTGCAAATCAAATTGTAGGCAATCCACAACTTGGTGCAGCGTACTGGCAGTGGACAGCTGGACTTTGTGGAATACTAGTTGCAGTAACGGGTCCTTTACTCGGAAGCATAGCTGACAAAGAACCTAAAGGTAAAATTAATTTATTACACACATTTACTATCTTTTGTGTTTTATTCACAAGCCTATTTTGGTTTGCTAAACCATCAGTTGATTATATTTGGTATGCATTGATTATTTTTTTACTATCAAATTATTTCTATGAAGCTGCTGTGATTTTTTATAATTCACTATTAAAAAGCTGTTCAAATGAAAACAATATTGGAAAAACATCAGGCTTTGCATTTGCTTTAGGATATATTGGATGTGTTCCAATATTATTATTTTCATTATATGTTTTTGTGTTACCTGACACTATTCCTTTTGGTTTAGATAAAAGTAAATTTGAAAATATAAGATTTATTCCTGTTATTGCTGCGATTTGGTTTTTAATTTTTTCTTATCCCATGATAAATTATTTTAAACATCACATTGAATACAAAGAAAATAGAGATCAAACTCCCGTTTTTAAAAAACTTATTGCAATAATATGGAAAAATAAATTTACAAGCACTGGAAAGTTTCTTTTAGCTAGAATGATCTATTCTGATGCGTTGATTGTTTTAATTGCAGGAGGAGGCGTTTATGCTTCTGGTGTTTTTGGTTTTACCCCAGGCGAGTTATTAAAATTAGCTGTTTTTGCAAACTTGGTTGCATTCGCAGGAGTTTTACTGGGTGGGTATTTAAATGATAAAATTTCATCAAAAACTATTATTTTAACTTGTATTTTCGCATTAACGGTATGTGTTTTTTACTCTTCAATTATTGCGCAAACTAAAACACAATTCTTTATCAATGTTATGATTATATCTCTTTTTATAGGATCAATTCAAAGTGCAAGTCGTGTTATGATGACAGGATTATTAAATGCTGACAATCAAGGAAGTGGTTTTGGATTATTTAGCTTTTCAGGCCGAATTACAGCATTTGCTGGACCGTTGTTAGCTGGAACCATGACATTCTTTTATTCTCAAAGAATAGGGCTATTATCTATCAGTATTTTCTTTATTTTAGGTTTTATTTTGATGCTTTTTGTCGATAAGGATCAAGAAAAAAAAAAAATCCCTTAAAAAGCAATTATTTTTAAAATATGAATAGATCATATTTAGAGCAAATAGGGATATCTTTATCTTATAAATATGAATTTCTAAAATTATAGATATTTAACAATTAAAAATTATTCTCTAACACAAATCGAATATCCCTAACACAAAAATTATAATTATAGATTAAAATCAAAAAAAACATATTTAATGATTTTTTGAGTTAAAAACAATTATATTTTGTTAAATTTCTCTAACACAATGTCAAAATCCTCTAACACAATCTTAAAATCACTCTAACACAAAAAATTTTTGTATTTAACCAAAAATCTCAGAATTTATAATAAAATTAGATATTTCTTCTTATTTTTTATACTTTCTATTTCAAATCGATAATTTCATTATTTTCAATTTCAGTAAAGTAAGTATTTTATTTTCATTACCTTTGATTCAATTTAATTCTAAAAATTTTTAAAAGATTAATTGTTACAATTTTTATGATTTTTGATGCGTCACCCATTTTAGGTCCACAACTTATGATTACATTATTATTTTGTGTTAGAGATTCGTAAGTTTGGTGTTAGAGAAAAAATTTTATTATAATAATTATGGACGAAGATAACAAAGACAATATTAATAATAACGAAGAGACTAATGAAAATCTCAAGGTTGATGAGAATCAATCTCAGGGTGTATTTAGTTCTGATGAAAATAATGCTTCTGTGACATCAGGTGAAAATCAGGAAGAAACACAACCCAAAATTGAAGAAAGTAACGATCACGAGGTAATTCACAAAAAAGATGGCAGGTTGCACATATATATTAGGCAAGATAAATATAAAGGTGAACTAAAATCAAAAAACTTTGTTGGCAGAATTTATATTGATGGAAAACAAAAAATTTCTTCATCAGGAACACCTAATCTCGAAGAGGCTATACCAATATTGGAAAAATGGTTTGATGATATTCATGCAGAAAGCAAAAAAGAAGAGCAGGTTCAAAAAGAAATAATAGAGGAAATAAATGAAGAACCATCTGTACTACCAGAACAAACAGAACCTGTAATTGCTTCACAAAATGTTGCAGCCTCAGTTGAGAATAAAGAAGTTCCAGAGTCACAAATAAATTTAAATATTCTTGAAAAAATTAAAAGTATTAAATTAAAAAAAATAAGTTTTGATAAAAAAGATTTAACGAAAAAAATTTCCGCACTAGGAAAAAATAATTTTGTAGGAAAGGTTGAAAGTTTTTTTAAAACACGACTTGGAAAAAAATCTGCCCAAGGTGAAGAAATTTTAGGCATAGAACTTACTAATAAAGAAATTAGATTAGCTCAAATTTCAACCAATAAAGAAAATCAGTGGGTTCTTGATAAATTTTTTATACATCCTATTGATTTACCAGATGAAACTTCAGTTTTAGAAAACGCTGATCATGTAAGTAATGAATTAACGATTGCTTTACAAAAAGCAAAAATTGTAACAACAAATGCTGCAATTGCAATTCCAGTAACGAGTGCGATAATCCGTGTAGTAACAGCTCCATTAATGACTGAAGAAGAATTAGCTAAAGCAATTGATACTAATTCACTTTGGGAAAACTTGGTTCAACTAACTGACAACCTAGATGATTATTCTATTTTTCATCAAGTAATAAATAGAAATCAAAAAGAAAATACGATGGATATTTTATTTGTTGCATCAAAATTGACTGACATAAATAATTATACCTCCATAATTAAAAATAGCGGTCTTAATCCAGTAATTATTGATGTTAAATGTTTTGCATTAAAATCAGCAGTAGATCAAATAAATCAAATTTCTAAAAGTGCAGAAGATGCTAATTTAACAGCAGTATTAGAATTTGGTTTAGATGAAAATTATGTAATGATTTTATATGATAATAACCCAATTATAACTGATATTTTTTTAAGAAGTCAGGATAGAAAAATTTTAGAAGAGTCAGAAGATCACGAAGAAAGAGAAGCTTTAGTTAGAAGATTTATTACACAAGTAAGACAAGCGATACAGGATTTTGAAACAAAATATGAAAAAAGAATTAGAAATATAAAAGTAGTTTCAGACCTACCTAATGTAGAAGTTTTTTTAGGAATTTTTAGAAAAGATTTAATTAATACAGGATTTAAGTTATTTGATCCATTAGATGGCTTGAAAGTTCCACAACAATTAGAACAAGCTATTACTTTAAAAAATCGATCTTATTTATCAACAGTTATTGGACTTGCTTTTAGAAAATTAGATGTTTTTGGTTATTACAAATTTGTAACAGCAGTCAAAAACATCAATCTATTGCCAAATAGAAAAAGTTTAATTAAAGAAAAGAAAATAAAAGCTGTTTCAAATTTTGCATTTAAAGGGGTAGTAGGGGGAGTAATAGGGATTTATTTGATACTTTTCACATTATCTTTTTGGAATATTCATTCTTATAACAAAAAATTAAATAATTATGAAAATGTTCTTTCAATGCATATTGTTAAAACAAAAGAAAAAGTAAAAAGTACTAAAGAGTTAGGTTTAATTACAAAAACTTTAAAATTAAGTAAAAGTTTAAAATCAAACAAAGAAATTAGTTATAGAGTTTTAGCTCAAATAGCATCAAGCGTTCCTAATAGAGTAAAATTTGAGTCAGTAGACTATAACGGAAAAAACCAAATAATAATTCAAGGAGTTGCTGCTAGCGATCAAGATATTTTAAGGTTAATTGGTAACTTAAGTAGTAAAAAATTAATTCAACAAGCATCGTTAACTTCAATGCAATTACCAACCGGTTCCAATAAAACAGGACAACCTAGTAAAGGTTTTAAAATTTTTGTTAAAATTAAAAAAGGATAAAAAAAAATGGACTTAAATAATTTAAATATAGAGGATTTAAAAGCAAAAGTTTTAACTTTTACTGACAAAAAGACTCTTATAAAAAGTGGAATTGCCTTTGGAGCAATTGTTTTTTTTCTAATTATTTACTATTCTATTTTAAATCCAATTGTAAATTCTAAAAAAATTAAACTAGATGATATGATCGTTAAACAAAATGAAATAATCGAATTCACTAAAAAAATAAAAGCAAACAAAAGTAAGATAAAAAAACTAGAACCTGATTATGAAAAATATTCTACATTATTTCATTCCAGAGCAGAAGTTGAAGGACTTTATCAAACCCTAAGTGAATTTGCAGGACAAAATGGTTTAGTTATTTCAAAAATAGAAAAGAAAAAACCAGAAGCAATTAGTAGATCAGATATTTTAGATAAAAAGAAAAAGAAAAAGACGACCAAAAAGAAAAGTGTAAAGAATATAGCTTATTATAAAATTCCTGTAGACTTTGAAATCACAGGTAATTTTTTAGGTTATATTAAATTTAAAAGACAAATATCTCTATCAAACAAAATGCTCAATTTTGACAAAGAATCAATAAAAGTTGTGCAAGGAACTTCAGCTGGCACAGTAAAAGTTGATGGAACTTTAACTATTGTAGGATTAGCAAATGATTTTTTTTAAAACTATAACCTTATTTCTGGTGTTGCTTTTTATGAGCATTACTCCAAACAATGTAATAGCCGATAGTCACGATGTGGATATCAATACTGAGGAACCATTACCTTTAAATGATCCTTTCGCAGGAAACTCTTCTTTAGGAAGCGGAATTGGAACAAGTATAATTTCAACAGGTCAAACAGGGGAACGTGAAGAAATGAGTTTATATAATTTTAAACTTGTTGGAATTATTTCAGGTTCATACGAGAGTTATGTTTCTTTAGTTAATGCTTCAGGTGAAATTATAACTTTGCAATTACATGAGGAATTAAGTGACGGAGTAAAGTTAGTTGATATGACACTTAACGAAGCAGTATTTCAAAAGGCAGATGATACCTATATGACAATTGATTTTAAAAATAAAATTAAGGAAACTGATGAATTTTAAATTAATAAAAATATTTGTTTTGTTTTCTTTTTTAGTACTCAGTTTAACAGGCTGTGCTTCTGGTCAGTTTGGGAAATCTAAGACATTTAAACATAATACTCCTTTAATAAAGGATGATATTAAAAAATTGGGAACAATTGAGGTTGATAAAACGGTTGAGATGGGACCAAAACCGACTATTGGCGATATAGATTTATTAGGAAAAAGAAAAAAAATATCATCTCAGAAAACACGAAATTACTTGCTTATACCTGATGAATTTGAACTTTTAAAACAAACAGTAACTCTTAATTTTCAAAACTTAGATTACAATGAAGCCATGAGTTTAATGGCTAAAATTGGAGAAATTAATATATTAGTAGGTGATGAAGTTGCGGGAGCTATTTCAGCAGAATTAGTTGATGTTCCATGGGATAAAGCATTCAATGCTTTGCTAGATATGAAGAATTTTGCAGCTGATATTGATGTGTCAAGCAATCTTATAAGAGTACACACTCCATCAACTTTAACTGGACAAGAAACTTATAAATCAACGAGAGCTGCGGCTGTTAAGAAAAAAGTGGAACTTGAGGATTCAGTTGAGCCAATTCTTTCAGAAATTTTTAGACTTTATTATATTAGTCCTGCACAAGCTAAAAAAACTATAAGTGAACTATTTACTTCAGTAGGAGATTCTTCTTATTCCCCAATTCAAATAACAGAAGAGACAACTACAAGATCCATAATCGTAAGAGGAAAAGAAAAAGATTTAGATGTAGTTGATAAAGTTATTAAAGAAATTGATGTAAGAACTAAACAAGTTTTAATTGAAGCATTTATAGTAGAGGCTGACTCAACTTTTGAACAAGCATTAGGAACTAGGTTGGGTGGAGCATATTCAAGAAAGGGTAAAAAAATAGGTGGAACAGGCGCAAGTAGTATTACCTCAACAGGAACTGGCAGTTCATCAGCAGCCATAGGAGGTGCATCTGATGCTTTAACAGATTTTGCTGCAGTTGGTGCAACAAGTGGCATAGGTATTTTAAGACAAACTGGATCGGCGGTATTGAAAGCAGAAATTACTGCTTTAGAATTATTGGGCAAAGGTAAAACTATATCCAATCCAAAAGTTTTTACTTTAGATAATCAAGTTGCAACAATCACACAAGGAGAGGAAATATCTTATCAAGCTACCGGATCTGAGGGAGCAGATACTTCATTTAAAGAAGCAGCATTAAAATTAACAGTTACACCGAGTATTATTGGAGATGGTAACGTGCTATTAGAAATTATGGTCAACAATAACACTGTAAATAGAGCAAATGCTGGTGAACCATCAATAAATAAAATGGAAATTTCAACAAAGCTTTTAGTGGCAGATGGAGATATTGTCGTTATTGGTGGAATTAAGAAGAACAAAGTATTTAGTAGCAAATCACAGACACCGGGTGTTGGAAATTTACCAGTTCTAGGAAATCTATTCAAAGGTAAAAGTAAATCAGACAAACTGGATGAACTGTTAATATTTATAGCACCAAGGATATTATAAAATGCTTAAAATCAGCAGAGAAAGTGAAATTAATCTCATTAATGTTTTAATCGATCATGACATTATATCGGGGAAAGATTTACCCAATATTAAAAAGGTAAGTAGTGAAGGTGATAAATCTCAAATTGATGCTGTCTTTGAACTTAAACTTACAGATGAAGATAAGATTTTAGATGTACTGGTTAAGGAACAAAATCTTGAAGTAGTAGACTTATCAAAAGTTAATATTACTGAAGATATCAAAACTGTACTTCCTTCTAATTATATAAATATGAATTTTGTTGCACCATTTAAAGTTGACGGCAAAACACTTCATATTGCAATACCAGATAGTTCTAAACTTGGTTTAATGAGAAATTTAAAAGCCATAACAAAAAAAAATATAGAATTACATGCAGCTAAATTATCTCAAATTTCTGAATTCATCGAAAAGCTTCTTAGTGAAAGTGGGGATGTAACTGCAGCAACAATTAGAAAAGATAATAAAGAAAAAACAAAAACATTTGACTCTGAATTAGGTGACGCTGGGGAAGTTCTCGAGAAAGCTCCAGAAGAAGATATTGAAGCATTAGAAAATGAGTCTGAAGTTATAAAATTTAGTACCGCTGTTGTAGCAGAAGCAATTAAATTAGGAGTGAGTGATATTCATATTGAACCTTATCGATTTAATTCAAGAGTTCGTTACAGGTTAGATGGAATGCTTTCAGTGCAAGATCATTATACAAAATTCTTACATGACAATTATGGTGCAGTGGTAACTCGTTTTAAAATAATGGGTAAATTGGATATTGCTGAAAGAAGACTACCACAAGATGGTGCAATTAATTTTAAGATAGAAGGAAAAGTAGTTGATTTACGTCTATCAATGTTGCCAACTGCAAACAACGAGAGAATTGTAATGCGTGTTTTAAATAAAGATGCAGGAGATATTACACTTGAACAATTGAATTTTGATGAAACTGATTTAAAAATTTTAAGAAAAAATATTCACAGCACGCAAGGTCTAATACTTGTTACAGGACCAACAGGTTCAGGTAAAACAACTACGCTTTATAGTATTCTAAAAGAAGTGAGCAAACCTCATTTAAATATTTTAACGGCTGAAGACCCAGTTGAGTATGAATTAGATGGAGTGGCTCAAGTTCAAATTAAAGATGATATTGGTTATAGTTTTTCTACAGCTTTAAGATCTTTTTTACGTCAAGACCCAGAAGTTATTTTAATTGGAGAGATGCGAGATAAGGAAACAGTTGACATAGGTTTAAAGGCAGCTCTTACAGGACACTTAGTGTTTAGTACTCTGCACACTAATGATGCCCCAAGTACAATTACAAGATTACAAAATATGGGAACACCAGATTATTTAATAAGTGCCGCATGTTCTCTTATTTTAGCTCAAAGACTAGCAAGAAAAACTTGTACTGACTGTAGAGTGCCAGACGATGATGTAAATCCAAAAGTGTTAACCGATATTGGTTTTACTCCTGAACTTGCCTCCAGAGTTAAAGCCATTAAAGGCAAAGGTTGTCCAAAATGTAAAGATTCTGGCTATAAAGGAAGAATGGGAATTTATGAAATTTTAAATGTCACAAAACCCATTAAAGAAGCGATATTAAAAAAAGCAACAACACCTGAGTTAAAAGCAATTGCTATTAAAGAAGGTTTCCAAACTATGCAAGAAATGGGTAAAAGAATGATTGCCTCTGGAGATCTTAATTTCAGAGAATATGAACGTGTTTTATCAAGTTCATAATTATAATTAATGGAATTTTATACATATAAGGGTATTTCAGCAGGTAAATATATAGAAGGTGAAATAGAAGCCTTAAATCAAGATGAAGCCTCTCACAAATTAAAAGAACAAAAAGTAATTATTACCAATTTAGTAAGATCTAAAAAAAAAAAAGATAAAAAAGCTAAGAAAAAAGGTGGAGGATCCTCTTTTTTTAAGCAAAAAATTAAACCTCAAGATATTGTAATTTTTTCAAAACAGTTTGCAACAATGGTAAAGGCAGGTCTACCCATACTTCAAGTACTGGATATGTTAGCCAGTCAACTTGAAAATCCTTCGCTAAAAGAGATTATTGCAGAAATTAAGAAAAAGCTTGAAGGAGGAACAACTTTATCAAAATGTTTTGAAAGCTATCCAAAAATTTTTGACAATATTTATGTAAACTTAATTAAAGCTGGAGAGGCTAGCGGTAAATTAGATGTTTTTTTATTAAAGCTAGTTGAATCATTAGAGAAAAAAGAAAGAATTAAGAAAAAAATTAAAGGTGCTTTAATGTATCCAATGGTGATGTTTACCGTAGCAATTACGGTAATGGTATTCATGTTAATTAAGGTCGTTCCTGTTTTTGCAAAAATGTATGATGGTATGGGAATTGCATTACCTGGAGCAACAGCGGGTATTTTGGCTGCTAGTGATTTTATGCGAGGCATGGGTGGATTGATGACTTTTCTTATTATCTCAGGAACTATTATTGCCTTTAAGTATACCGTATCTAAGAATGCAGCGTTTCGATATAAATGGCATGCACAAGTTTTAAAATTACCAATTTTTGGAGATATGATTAAAAAATCTTTATTAGCAAGAATTTCATTGATCATGGGTAATTTAAGTGCCGCAGGTGTAAATTTATTAGAAAGTATAGATATTGCTAAATCTGTTAGTAATAATGATTGTGTTACTTTAGCTTTAGAGAATGTTAAAAAAGGAGTTTTCTCTGGAGATACACTCACAAAACTTTTTTTAAAAGAACCTTTATTTCCACCAACATTTAGTCAACTTATTTCTGTTGGTGAACAAACGGGAAGTTTAGATGAAATGTTTACCGCTGTTGCAAATTATTATGAAGAAGAGTTTGATACAGCCGTAGATAATATGTCTACTTTAATAGAACCGATCATGATTGTTTTTATGGGAATTATGATTGGTGGATTAATGATTGCGATGTATGCACCAATATTTAATGTGGGAGCATTAATTGGTTAGATCGTCTTTGTTAAGACAAGATGGTTAACCCAACCTTTTTGGTTTTTTTTAAAAATAGCTTCATCCATAATTTGTTTAATAAAAAAAGTACCTAACCCTCCAGGCTTAATATCATCTAATTTTCGGTGCTGAATATTTTCAGGTATCACAGGTTTTCCTTTATCAAAAAATCCTATTTCTAATTGATTATCTTTAAATGAAATTTTAATTTGCATTTTATCTTTAGTTTCTTCTACACCTTTATAAGCGTGCTTGACTATATTTTGAGCAGCTTCTGCAATTGCTAAAACTAATTCATCTTTTTGCTCTTGCGGTAAATCTATTTTTTCAAAAACTTCTCTTGAAAATATTCTGACTTCTTTAAGATTGGAACTATGTACTACAAAGTCTTTTGATTCTGAGAGTGTCATTATTCTAGATTTAATATCTGCTCTAACTTTGCCATCATGATAACCTTTAAGACAGATTTACTAATTTCTTTTACAATTACTTTCGTACCTTTTTCTAATGCTTTTTGATGGCTCTCAATAAGAACAGAAATTCCTGATGAATCCATATACGAAACATCTTTTAAATTAATATGAACTTCTTTGCCCGCCTCAACTAAAGGAAGAATAATTTCTTTTGCTTTCTCAGTTACATCCATGTCTATTTCTCCATCCAGAAAAACAGTACTGATGTTTCCATTTTCGCTAATTTTATAAGTCATATTTAAAAGTTGATAACATCAATTTTTTACCACATAAATCAAGAAAATATACCCATTATGGGTGCATGACTAGCTATTTTCTTAGATTTGAGGTTATTATTAAACTGTATTAAAAATATTAAAAAATTAATTAAAGGAAATTATATATGAAAAAAAATAATAAAGGTTTTACATTAATTGAATTGCTAGTGGTTGTAGCAATTATAGGAATTCTAGCAGCAGTTGGTACAGTTGCTTATAGCGGTTACACTGCTAATGCAAAAAAAGCATCTGCAAAATCCAATCATGCTTCTGCAGTAAAATATATAGCTGCCGAAGATCAAAAATGTAACGCTAATCCGAGCGGAAAGGGTATGGGTGATGCTTTGGCATGTGAAGGCAGAACTGGTGGTACTGTTGCACTTGCGGCAGCTACAGCTTTAAGTGATTTTAAAAATCCATTTTCAGTTTCTAGTAAAGCTGTAAGAAGTGCAGACACATCTCTTAAAAAGGTTGCTGACAAAGGTTATGTTAACGTAGTAGCTCTTGGAAACACAATAACTGTTACTACATGTTTTGACGATTCACTTGATGGCAAAACGGATGCGTCATGTTCTGTTGATGCGGATAGATTAACTAATTCAATTGAAGTTGCTGAATAAAATAAAGATCTAAAAATTATGATCACTAAAAGCTCAGGCTTTAGTTTAATTGAGCTTTTAGTGGTTGTTGCAATCATAGGAATTCTTTCATCAATAGGTGTTGTTAGTTACAGTGGCTATATTTCGGGAACAAAACAAAAGTCTGCAGAAAATGCTATGCAGCAAATATCTTTAGCACAAATAGAATATTACTCAGATTACAGTGAATATCATACTGGAACTGAAACTGGCAGCTGCGATCCAGATAGTGCTACTTCAGATGCAATTGAGGACGCACTGTTTGGTGGAGGAGATGTAATTACAAAAGAAGTTGGTTATGAAATGTGTATAGCTAAAAATGGGACAAGCTTTATTGTGACAGCAACTAATGGAGACAAAGAGTTAACAATGACTGCTAATGGGGTTTTGGAAGTCAAGTAATTTAAATTAATAAAATATTTTTATAAAAATGGATGAACCTACTAAAAAATTATTTCCCATCAATCTTTCTAAAAAAGAAAAAATATCAGCAACTATTAGTTTAGTATGGATAATAGCTATTGGTTACCTAACTTGGTGGAATGGACTTAGCAACTTAGGATTAGATAAGAGTTTTAGATGGGATGAATGGTTTTGGTTTGGCATAGTTCCTGCAACCATTCCATATTTCTTTTACTTTATTTGGAATAAAGATGATTAAATTAAAAGTTCAAAAAAAAAGAAAAAGATCAAAGAAAATAAATAAACCTAAAAAAAAATCAAAAACAAGTGGCATATCATTAGTTTTATTTTTTGTTTTTTTAATTGGCCTATCTGTAGAAACGACCAGAACAATAAAGGCTGCAGATACTAGCGCCTCTAAAATCATAGTTGATGGAGAAGAAATTTTAATTCCAGGTTCTTCAGAAAAAAATATTACTTATTTACAAATTTTACAAAAGCCAAACGATTTAGATTTAAATTTAAAGTACGCACAACAACAAGGAAAAGTTGGAAATTATAAACAAACTATCGCAACCCTGGAAAGATTAAATATGGTTTATCCAGATAATGTTGAAATAAAACTATATCTGCTATCAGTTTTAGTCCAAGCAGACTCACCAAATAAAGCTTTATCTATAATTGAAGATATTAAAACTAGTGAAGATTTAACAGCAGAAGATGTTGAGACAATAAATGAAATTGAAACTACACTTAAAGAAAGAGGAGCTCCTAAGCTATGGAATTTTTATGCCGATGTATCTCTTGGTGGTGTTTTCAATCAAAATGTTAATAGTGTTTCAAAAACAAGATTACAAAGTAGCTTAGATGAAGTCATTGGATTTAATACTGCAAAGTATGATAAAACGTATAGTGAGAGCTTAGGATTAACAGCAACTCGATCTTTAGGGGAAACTTCATCATTAATGATAAATACGAGTTTCACAGACTCAGATCAAAGGGAAGAAACAGCAGATGATTTTGAAAGTTACGGTTTAACTCTTGCTTTGGATACATCTTTAGGCAATCAAAGTTTAAGTCCATATATAATGATAAGCAAAACTGATTATCAAGATGATGCAGATAGCTTTTCTTTAATGCAAGGAATAGGAGGATTTTTTTCTGTAGGAGACCAAAATTCATTTAGCTATGGTTATTCTTTTTCAGATTCTAAAAATAATAAAAATAGTACCGATACAACTGCAAATGAAACGAATGCTAAAGGGCATGGTGTTTCACTTGGACACGATTATTTGTTTAATGAAATAATTTCATCATCAACAGGTTTAGGGTATAGTATTTCAGAAGCAAAAGAGGGCACAAACGACTTTGAAACTTATGATTTAAATTTTAGATTAAATTTTGCTTTTCCTTGGGCTTATATTTCGGTAGGGGATGCATTGAGTTTTAATGATTATAAAAATGTAGACACAAGCATAAACTCAAACATAATAAGATCAGATGTAACAAATACTTTTGACTTGATGCTTACAAAAGCGCTTGGAGATTTTTTTCCTACAATTGATCCAGATAAAAGTTTATTTGTGAATTTTTCATACGAAAAAATTATCTCTGAAGCCAATATACTTAATTATGATTATATTTCAGATTCGTTCGCAGTTAGTTTATCAAAGTCATTCCAATTAAATAAATAATCAAAATAAAGCCTGTTTTAAACTAAATAAACCTTTATTTTTTATTAAAAATAGAAAAATGATACCTAATATGGGTCAAGCCAAGCTGAAAAAGTTCTCAAAAATGTTACTTTAAGTATGTGAAAAAAAATTTATCGACAATTATAGCATTATTTTTTGTATTCAATATTACTCAGGCAGAAGAAAAAATTGATATTGATAAACAATTAGTCGGAATTGTAGGTGCAATATCTGGAACAGCTAAAGCTGGTACAAGAGAACTTAAAGCTGGGGATAAAATTTATTTAAACGAAACGATTTATGCAGGAATAGATTCAGGTACGCAAATATTATTACTTGATCAATCAACATTTACTATTGGATCAGACTCAGAAGTTGTAATGGATACCTTTATATACGATCCAGCAACAAATGATGGAAAAATTGTAGCGAATGTTAAAAAAGGAAGTTTAAAAATAATTTCAGGTTTAATAAGTAAAAAAAATCCAGACAGCCTAACAGTTAACGTTCCTGAAGGAACTTTAGGCTCAAGAGGAACAGAGTTTCAAACCATAGTATCAAATCAAAAAACAGATACTTTATTAATAGGACCGGGAAAAAATAATACATTGGGTTTAAGGCCCGGGGCAGTTCTCGTGGGAAATAATTTGGGTCAAACACTATTGAACAATCCTTACAGTGTGGCAAGTATGGTTAAAGGTAATGCACCAGGAAAAGCAAAACAAATAACAAAAAACCAACTGAAAAAATTTAAAAAAAGAATGAAAGTAGCAAGACTTACAAAACTTGATGGAGCCACAAAAGAAGAAAGAAAAGCTACTAGAAAAAAAATCAGACAAGAACTCAAAGCCCAGGGTTTTGATAAAGAAGAGATAAAAATATTAATTAAAGAAAATATAAAAAAAGATGAAGAAAAGAGAATTGTTTTACTAAAAACAAATGAAGAAGAGGTTTCAGACATAGCACAATCTGAAAAC
>CAJQSF010000020.1 GCA_905612495.1 uncultured Candidatus Pelagibacter sp. | reverse complement strand
TGATCTATAAGACATATAGCCACTATTTCTTTTCTCAACTATTGAAGAGTTTGCAAATAAGGCAATTGATATTGGAACAAGTGAATTGATTATTTTGAATTTTTTTATAAAATCTTCTTCTGAATTGTAATCAAGGTTTAATTGAGTACCACAAGTTCTATACATCATATCTAGACTTAGAGATCCACCATTGGGCATATCTTTAGTCATTATTTCATATCTTTGCTTGGGGTTGTTAGGCACTTCATTTAGAGTTGAAATTGGATCAAAACCAGCACTAACAATCTTTAAACCAAGTTTTTTAGTAACTTGTTTTAATTCAAATAGATAATCGTGAGATTCAGCACAGGCTTCATGGATATTATTTAACGTATCACCTGATAATTCTATTTGGTTACCAGGTTCAAGTGTTATATTTTTACCTTCTTTTTGTAGACCAATGATATTTTGCTTTTCCATTATTGGTTTCCAACCAAATTCATTTAATGCATTAAACATTTTGAGGACCATTTTGTAATCAGCTCTTTTATTATTGTTTTGATCAAATAAAAATTTTTCATGCTCAATACCAATTTTAAAATCTTTGGTATTTCTAATTCCTGAGTTAAAATAATTAATTATTTGTTCTTTATCGGTAATCATTGATTTATATATAGTGATATAAAGACTAATTTAAAGTCATTAATTAGTGACTACCAAGAAGTATGAGGTTTTCTAGAAAAAATATTTATAATTAATGGTTCAAAATCTTTAAGTTTTAGACTTTTAAAATTTGGGTCAAATGATGCTTGATCCCATTTTTCACAAAAGTTTAAAGCATCCTCGTAATACTTATGATCTTTGTATTTATCTCTTTGATTTCTGTTGCCACCTAAGTGGTGGGCATAGTAATACATTTGAAACTCTCCATGTTTTTCAATTATCCAATGAGTTTTTTCACTTACAAAAGGTTTTAGTACTGATGCTGCGTACTCTGAGTGATTTAAAGGAGCCAGTTCATCGCCAATATCATGTAATAGTGCTGCTACAATCATTTCTTCACTAGCCTTATCATTTAAAGCTCTTGTTGCTGTTTGAAGAGAGTGTTCAAGTCTTGTAATTTTATATCCTTCTAGAGTTGAATTTAATCCACTCAAAAACTTTATTATCCGATTAGCAGTTCCGTTAATATATTCTTGTTCATATTTATCTAACAATAAGTAGTCATCTTTTGTGCCATGCTTCATTTCAGTAAACTTTACTGTGCCCATTTTAATTTCCTGAAGCTGTACTTAATAATGATAGTTGAGTTATTTTATCATTGCCCAATGTATCAATTGGTTTTACAGGATAATCTCCAGTGAAATAATGATCTGTCAATTGAGGGTACGTGTCATTACGTTTTTCAAATCCTATTGCCCTATACAATCCCTCAAGTGATAAAAAATCTAAAGATTGAGCACCTATGTATTCACAAATTTCTTCATTTGTTTTGTTTGCCGCAAGAAGCTCTTTTTTAGTTGGCGTATCCACACCATAAAAATCTGGATATCTAATTTCTGGACAAGCAATTTTAACATGAACTTCTTTTGCACCAGCATCATAAAGCATTTTAACAATTTTATGAGAAGTTGTTCCTCTAACCAAAGAATCATCTATTAAAATAATTTTTTTATCTTTAATTGTAGACTGATTGGCGTTTAATTTTAATTTAACACCCAAACTTCTAATTTTTTGACTGGGTTCTATAAAAGTTCTTCCAACATAATGGTTTCTAATTAAACCTAATTCAAAATTAATTCCTAAGTGTTGAGCAAATCCAAGTGCTGCTGCATTTCCTGAGTCTGGTACAGGGACTATTATATCTGCGTCAATTTTATTTTCTTTTGCAAGTTCTATTCCTAGGTTTTTTCTATGCTCATAAGCTGACTTTCCATCTAACAGACTATCTGGTCTTGCAAAATAAATATATTCAAAAACACAAGGCCTAACTTTTCTTGGTGGGAATGGTTTAAAACTTTTTAATTCATTATTTTCAATTAAAACAATTTCGCCATTCTCTACATCTCTTACGTACTTAGCACCTATGATATCTAGAGCACATGTTTCGGAAGCCAAAACGTAGCTGTCTTTTATTTTGCCAATTATCAAGGGTCGTATTCCATGTGGGTCTCTAACACCTATTAATGTGTTTTGTGTAAGCATAACCAATGCGTAGCCTCCTTGAATTTGAAATATAGCATCAATAACTTTATCGACTGTTTTGCTTCTTTTTGATTTTGCAATTAATTGGACAATTGTTTCGGTATCTGATGTCGTATAAAAAATTGCACCATCTTCAACCAACTTATTTCTAAGTGTAACTGAATTAGTTAAATTCCCATTATGCGCAACACCAATACCACCAGCATTAGTATCTGCAAAAAAAGGTTGAATATTTCTTAAAGTATTTTCACCCGTGGTGCTGTATCTATTATGTCCTATAGCATACTTCCCTAGTAAATTTTTTAATACCTTCTCTTTATTGAAGTTATCTCCGACTAAACCAAATCTTTTTTCTGAATGATATTTTTCTCCATCAAATGATACAATTCCACACCCTTCTTGACCTCTGTGCTGAAGCGCATGAAGACCTAAAGCAGTTAGAGCAGCAGCATCATTACTATTGCTTATGCCAAATACACCACATTCTTCCTTAAGTTTTGGATTATAGTTCTTCAATTTTTTCTTTAGAATCTTGATACTTTTTTTCATTAGGAAATACTTTTACAAGATAATTACTACCTTTTTCTATGTATGGGAAGGTGTATGATTTGTCAGTATTAACTGGCCATTTATTATAGTTATAGACAATATCTACAGCTGAAAATAAACAAACACAAATTACATAACTTCTAATAAAACCAAAAAATAAACCAAAAATAGAATCGAGTCTTCCAAGTCCAACAAACTTAACGGTTTTACTAATTCCTTTATTTACTACTAACACTATAAAGATTACCAAAACAAAAATTGTCAACCCAAGTGTTACATCAAGCACGTATTCACTATCAATTATATCTTTAAAATAAGGCTTGATCTTTGGAAATAAAACCAAAGTTATCACATAAGCTAAAAGCCACTTTGAAGCCGAAAGTAAACTTAAAACAAACCCTTTCCTATAACATTTAATTACAGAAAAAAATGTAACAATTAAAAAAAATAAATCTAAAATTGAGATCGCTTCATAAAAATTTTTTAAAGCATCAATCATATTTCTTTTTATTTTCCAAAAGGTTTACTTATTAAAATAAGAGAAGGAAGTAGAGTTAATACAGAGGTCATAGCAAGCAACATTGCTATGCCAGTGAACATTCCAAAATAAATCGTTGGTATAAACTTTGAAAAAATAAGAATTGAAAAGCCAAATACAATAGTGATTGAAGTATTAAGTATTGCAACACCGACAGTAGAATGACAAATTTTTAGCGTTTTGTTGTAATCTTTGATTTTTAAAAACTCCTCTTTAAACCTATAAATATAATGAATGCTATTATCTACAGCTATACCAATAGTAATAGCGGCAATTGTTATGGTCATCATATCAAGAGGTATTTCTAGCAATCCAATAATTCCTAAAATAAAAAAAGCAGCAATAAAATTTGGCACCACTCCAATTAAGGACAATTTTATATTTCTAAATAAAATCATAAACATTGCAAAAATACCAATCATTACCAGACCCAACGTAAGTATTTGAGATTTAAAAAGACTTTGAAGTAAATTGTTAAATAAAATTAGAACACCAGCAAGTCTAAATTCTTCCTTATTTAATTTTAGTTTATTTTCTAGATCATAATTTATTTGCTTTATTAAATCATTTCTTCTCAAACCATCTTGTGAGTCAATAATTCTTAAGCTAATTCTAGCCTCATTGTCTTTTATTGAGATATAAGGATCAATAACATCTATTTTTATATTTTCAGGAATTTTTGAGTAAAGAACACCCATTTCTAGTGTTCCCAGAGGCTTATTATTATTCAATTGTGTGGCAACCTCTATAATGGAGCTGAAAGATAAAACCTTACCTACTGCCGTTAAACCTTCAAGATAATCATGAACTGCTTTGATTTTATCTATCTTATCTTTAGTAAACCAATATTGTTCATCATTTTCGCTTTCGCTATCTCCCCAATCTTCAAACTCATCATCTTCATTAGATTCGGGGGTTTCTTTATTAGGAAACTTTAAAATAACCTCTAAAGAGGTGGTGCCACCTAATTTTTCATCAATAAGCTTCATACCTTTGTATATTTCAGTATTTTTATTGAAATAATTTATAAAGCTATTTTCTACCTGAAGACGACTTATACCAATTATACTTAAAATAATAACTAAGCCCGTTAGTGCAAATATTGTTTTTTTATTATCGATAGAAATCTTGCCAAAAAAGGAAGTAATTTTGGATCCTTTATCTTCTTTAATTTCTACAATGTTATTTGAAACAAAATTTAAAAGAGTAGGTAACAAGGTGAAAGTAATAATAAAAGATGTAATTAATCCAAAAGTCATCATCCATCCAAAATCGATAATTGGCTTAATTCCACTAAATACTAAAGATAAAAAAGCACATACTGTTGTTAATACTGTATAAATAATTGGCCAAAACATTTTTTCAGTGGTCATAGAGATGATTTCAGAATTACTTAAGATTGGAAAGTCACTTCTTAATTGTAAAAATCTTGTACTCATATGAATATTCATTGCCATTGTTAAGATTAACATGAGTGCAATAAAGTTAGAGGAAATCACAGTAACCTTCCATCCTAAAAGACCTAGAAGTCCAGTCATGATTAAAACTGAAAAAAAACAACTACTAATTGGAATTATAATCCATATTAGTTTTCTAAAAACATACCAAAGAGTTGCTATAATGAATAAAAGCACTCCTAAGCCAAAAACTACAATATCACTTTTAATAAATGACATCATATCATCAGCTATCATTGGGATACCACCTAGGTATATTTTTCCAATATCCTCATAATCCTCAATAACTTCTCTAATCTGAAGAATATTTTCATGATTATTTTTTTTTAAAGTATCTTTATAATCTTCTATTTCTTCTTTAGTTTTGCTTTTAATATTATCAAGGTCGTTTTTTTTTATGTAGACAATGATACCGCTTGTTTTACCATCTTCACTAATTACAAAATTTCTAAATATTGGGCTATTTAATATTTCTTGAAATCCTCTCTCTTTATCAACATCCTCATCTTTTAAGGTTTTAAAGCTTTCTAATCTTTCTTGAAGGGGTGCTTCAGAGTTATCTAATAAAGGTACATCTAGCAATGTAACGACATTATCAACCCAATCTAAACTTTGAATTTTGTATTTTAAGCTCAATAAATTATTAATTGAAGATTCTTGCACCATCCCCTCATTAGGTGTGTAAGTTAAAATTAGAAATTCTTTAGAACCATATCTTTTTGTAACTTCTCTTAAATATTCAAGATCCGGATCTCCCTCAATTAAAAGAGTGTCAGAAGATGCATCTAATCTAAAATCTTTAGAAAAATAACCAAAACTTAATAGTGTAATTAAAAGTAATACAAAAATAGATTTAGGATTCTTTAGAACTGTATTTTGATATAAATGAGATAGCATTTAATACTATTTATATTGGATATTAGTTAATTTGAGTATCTTTAAATTTAGTAAACATTGCTTCAAATTCCACCATAACATTACCAGTAGGGCCGTGTCGTTGCTTTCCAATGATTAGTTCGGCTAAATTTGAAACTTCATTCATTTTAGCTTGCCATTCAGCATGTTCAACAGTTGCTGGTCTTGGTTCCTTTCTCTCTAAATAATAAGCCTCTCTATAAACAAACATTACAACATCAGCATCTTGTTCAATTGATCCAGATTCTCTTAGATCAGACAACTGAGGTTTATGATCATCTCTTTGTTCTACTGCTCTTGATAACTGTGAAAGGGCAATCACAGGAAGCTTAAGTTCTTTCGCCATTGCTTTAAGACCTTGAGTAATTTCAGAAATTTCCTGAACTCTACCATCTCTATTGTTTCCTGATCCTCTCATTAACTGGATATAATCTACAACAATTAAATCTAAACCAAACAATCTTTTAATACGTCTTGCCCTATTACTCATCGCAGCAATACTAATAGCAGGTGTCTCATCTATATATAAAGGAAGTTCAGATATATTTTTTGACGTTTCAATAAATTTGTCAAACTGTTCATCAGAAATTCTTCCTCTTCTAATATCATTTGATTTAATTCTAGATTGTTCTGCTAAAATTCTAGTTGATAATTGTTCTGACGACATCTCGAGTGAGAAAAAAGCAACTGCAGACTTTTTACCACTTTCTTGTAATTTTTGAGCTGCATGAAATGCTATATTTGTAGCTAAAGCAGTTTTCCCCATAGAAGGTCTTCCTGCAATAATAATTAAATCTGAATTATGTAGTCCACCTAATCTATCATCTAAATCTCTTAAACCAGTAGGCACGCCAACAATCCCCTCATCATTTTGGTAGGCAGCTGAAGCCATCTCAATAGTTTGTTTCATTGCCTCATCAAATTTAACTAGCGAAGAGTTAAAAGATCCTTTTTCAGCAAGGTCAAACAGTAATCTTTCTGAATTTTCAATTATATTTTGCCCATTAACATCAAGAGCATTTAGTTTTGCAGCATCAATTGTATTTTCAGATATTTTAATTAACTCTCTTCTTACAAACATATCATAAATAATTCTTGAATATTCTATTGCTTGTCTTGGTGGTGTTGAAAATTTTGTAACTTTAACTAAATATTCAGGAACATTTAATTCATCTTTTTCATTTTCAAAATAATTTTTTAAGGTGATGGGGTTCGCAAGCATCCCCTTATAAATAAGACTTTCAATTGCTGAAAAAATACTCTGATGCATGGGGTCATAAAAGTTAACACTAGAAATAATAGTATTTATCTCGTCAAAAATTTCATTTTGAACTAATATTGATCCTATTACAGCTTGCTCAGCTTCAATGTTATTAGGAAGCTCCTTAAATGTATCTTTGACTATGCTTAGGTTATTTTCCATTAACAAATCTTAACCGAAATAAGATTTAAAAAAATAAGAAATATATGCTGGGGAAAAAATTGTATAATTATTGGATAGTTTCTGCTGTAACTACATTGATAGTAATTTCAGAGTCTATTTCTGAGTGTAGAATAATTTTTACTTTAAATTTACCAATTGATTTAATTTCAGTTAGTGGTTGTATCATTGAAGGTTTGATATCTAATTTATCATTTTCTTGTAATAATTTTGCAATTTCAGTTGGTTTAACTGAACCATAAAGTTCTTTATTTTCCGTACTAAGTTTTTTGATCTCGTAAACTTTACCATTAATTTTTTCTGAAATTTTCAAAGCTTCAGTCTTTTTTTCATTATCTTTTTTGCCTAATTCAGATTTAATTTTTTCAACTTCAGCAATGTTTTCTTTTGAAGCATAAAGAGCTTTTTTATTTGAAATCAAGTAGTTTCTAGCAAAACCTCTTTTTACATCTATGATTTCTCCAATAGATCCAATTCTTCTTAAATTTTCTAAAAGTATAACTTTCATTTAAATTAATGCTAAATTTCTAGCTCTCTTAACAGATAGAGAAAGCTCTCTTTGTTTTTTTTGTGAAACATTTGTAATTCTTGAAGGCAAAATTTTACCATTCTCAGACATGTACTTTTTTAGTAATCTGATATTTTTATAATCAACTTCTGGTGCACCTTTAACTGATAGAGGGCAAGATTTTTTAAATTTATATTTGTTTGGCTGGAAAATACTTAATTTTGCAAAGTTACTTTGTTTACCCTTTTTATTATCAGATCTTTTTTTTGATGGCATAATTAATCTCTATTGTAATCTTTTTTATATTCTTTTTTTTCATATTCATCTTTTTTTGAAAAATATTTTGCTTCTAAATCAAATTTTTTAACTCTAACAGTCATGTATCTTAAAAGGTTTTTATCAATAATTTCATTTTTCTCCAATTCATCAATAATTTTTCCAGAACCTTTAATTTTAAAGTGCATGTAAATGCCCTTTCTATTTTTTTTTATAGCGTAGGCTAAGTTTAATAATCCCCAATCTTCAGTTTGTACTATTTCACCATCATTTTTTTCTACTATTTTTGAATATTTTTCGGTTAATTGCTTAACCTGAGCTGGGCTAGTATCTTGTCTAGCAACTATAGTGTGTTCGTATAAATTCATAATTGTTCTTTAATAAAAAGTGAGGATATACTATTATAACAATTGAATTACAACACTTAAAACCATAATAAAATTTAGATAATTAAATGTTTTCTGTTATTTTTCCGGGTCAAGGCTCTCAATTAGTTGGAATGGGTAAAGACTTCTATAATAAATATAGCTTAGTTCATGATTTATTCAAAGAGGCTGATGATATACTTGGATTTTCCTTATCAAACCTTATTCTTAATGGACCTAAGGAAGACCTAGATTTAACTGAAAATACTCAACCTGCTATCTTCTTAATAAGCTATTCAATATTTAGGGTGATTGAAGAAGAATTCAATATTAATCTAAAAAAAGCAAATTTTTTTGCAGGACATTCTTTAGGAGAATATTCAGCGCTAGCTTCAGCAGGAGCATTATCATTTTCAGATACTTTAAAAATATTAAAAATTAGAGGAAAGGCCATGCAAAGTGCGGTACCAAAAGGAGTAGGTGGAATGGTTGCTGTTTTAGGATCCAAAATCGAAATAATTGAAAATTTTATTAGTGAAAATAAAAATAAATATGAATGTTATATTGCAAATGATAATTCAGTAGGTCAAATAGTGTTAAGTGGCAATATTGAAGATATAGACAAAATGATAATTGATTTAAAATCTGCTAATATAAAAAATATTAAGCTTCCTGTGAGTGCTCCATTTCATTGCAAATTAATGAATAAAGCTACACTTATTATGAATGAAGAAATTACAAAGTTAAACTTTAAAGAACCTCAGAATATTCTAATTTCTAATGTAACTGGAAAAGAAATATCCAACTCAAATGAGCTAAAAAATTTATTGATTAAACAAATTGAAAGTAGGGTTCGCTGGAGAGAAAGCATATTACTAATGATAGATAAAGGAGTTAATCATTTTATAGAAATAGGACCTGGTAAAGTTTTATCAGGTTTGATTAAGCGAATTGATAGAAATGTTAAAGTTAGTGCAATAAATACAGAAGAAGATATAAAGTTAATTAATTTTAATGAGTAGTTTAAAAAATAAAAATATTATAGTCACAGGTGCGTCCGGAGGCATCGGTAACTCGATAGTCGAAAAACTACACGACAATGGTGCTAATATTTTGGCTACTGGAACAAGAATTGAAAAGCTAGAAGAGCTGAAGTCAAAATTTAACAATATTAAGATACTTAAATTTGACATCTCTCAACACGAAAAAATTGAAGAATTTATTAAAAATGCGACCGAAGAGTTAGGTGGATCACTTGACTGCATAATTAATAATGCTGGAATAACAAAAGATAATTTAACAATTAGAATGAGCTTAGAAGAGTGGACTAAGGTTATAGATGTCAATTTAACTTCAACATTTTTAATGTGCAAATATTCTATAAAAAAAATGCTTAAAAATAAATCTGGTAAAATTATTAATATTACATCGGTAGTAGGACACACAGGTAATGTTGGCCAGGCAAACTATACAGCTTCAAAAGCAGGTATTGTTGCTATGTCCAAAAGCCTTGCAATTGAATATGCTAAGAAAAATATAAATGTTAACTGCATATCTCCTGGCTTTATAAGCACAGCAATGACAGATCAAATTGATGCGAAGCATAAAGAGTTAGTAATAGCTAAAATTCCGTCTAATAGACTGGGCAAACCAGAGGATATAGCAAATGCTGTAGTTTTCTTAAGCTCTGATCAGTCAGATTATATCAATGGAGAAACATTACATGTTAATGGAGGCATGTATTTGGGTTGACAAAACTACTTTTTGAACTATTAACGAAATATAACAAAAAGGAACATTATGTCAGAAGAAATTTCAAGTAAGGTTAAAAAAATTGTAGCAGATCATTTAGGTATAGATGAAGCTAAAGTATTAGATGATTCAAGTTTTATAGACGATCTTGGAGCAGATAGTTTAGATACAGTTGAATTAGTGATGGCTTTTGAAGAAGAGTTTGGTTCAGAAATCTCGGATAGTGAAGCTGAAAAAATTCTTACCGTAGGTGATGCTGTTAATTTTATAGCAGGCAAAGCAAACTAAAAATTAAAATGTCCATGAAAAAAGATGGGATAATGGTGATTTTATCATCCCCATCTGGGGCAGGTAAAACTACTTTAGTAAAACTTCTATCTAAAGAAAAAAACTTTCAAATATCAACATCTCACACAACAAGACAAGCAAGATCTAGTGAAGTAGCCGATGAAGATTATTATTTTGTTAATCATGATAAATTTGAAGGGTTGATTAAAAATGAAGAATTTTTGGAATATGCAAAAGTTTTCAATCATCTTTACGGTACAACAAGAACACCTGTTATAGAAAAATTAGAAAAAGGTGAGAATGTAATATTTGATATTGACTGGCAAGGTGCAGATCAAATTAAGAATAAAAAATTAAACTATAAGTTGATAACTTTTTTTATACTTCCACCAAGTAAAGAAGTTTTATTTGAGAGACTCTCCAATAGAGATATGAAGGACAAATTAATTGCAGAAGAGAGAATGAAAGAATTCAGTAGAGATGTGTTGCACTGGATAAACTATGACTATGTAATTATAAACGACAACCTTGATGATTGTTATTCTAAAATTAGCACTTTGATTGATGCAGAAATTAACAATGGCTCAAAAGATTATGATAAAGAATATATTAGAAAGCATGTTAATAAATTAACGTCTTAAGCTCTCATATTCTTTAACAAGCTTAAAATACATTTCAGGCTTAAGGTTTTGTGGTCTTAAATTCAAGTCAATGTCAAATTTTTCTGCAACTTTCTTAGCGTTATTAAAAACTTGATTAAAGGGTTTCTTAAGCATTTTTCTTCTTTGACTAAAGAAAACTCTAGTTATCATTTCAAGGTTTTTGGCGTCCTTTAACTCAAAGAAATTTTCTCTTGGAGTAAATAGCAGCAATGTGCTGTCAATCTTTGGTCGTGGTGAGAAGCTTTGTGGTTTAATGTCTATTATCTTTTTAATATTTAGTTTCCAGTGTGATAAAATAGATAATCGTCCATATTTAGAGGTATTAGATTCTGCAATAATTCTTTCAGCGACTTCCTTTTGAAACATTAATACTAAGTTTTCAAACCAGAAATTTTTATCTATGTTAACTATCCATTTTGAAAGAATTTCAGTAGAAATATTATAAGGTAAGTTTCCAAATACTGTGAGTTTTTCATTAGAAATTTTATCCTCAGATATTTTTAAAACATCTTCATTGATAATAATAATTTCATCAGAAAATTTATCTTTCAATAATAAAGCTAGCTCATCATCTTTTTCAATAGTATAAATCTTTTTAGGATTTTTTTTTAAAATAAATGTTGTTAAATTTCCACTACCAGGACCTATTTCTAAAACTTCTTTATTTGTAATTTCAACCGTATCAACAATTTGCTCTAAAACGTTATGATCTATTAAAAAATTTTGTCCCAAACTTTTTTTTGGTTTAATAAACATTTATTTATCTAAGAATTTTAAAGCTTCTATAAGGCTTTTAGGGTTAGATAAATTTTTACCTAACATTGAAGAGTTTGGCCCATGATCTGGAGAAATACGAACAAACGGTAAGCCAAGTGTTATATTAATAGCATCAAATCCAAACAAAGCTTTCATAGGAGTGAGTACTTGATCGTGGTACATGCCAATAACTACATCAAATTTTTTTAAATGTTCTTTTAAGAATATAGTGTCGGCAGGAAAAGGGCCTTCAACTTTAAAGTTTCTAGCCTTTAAGTTTTTAATTGCTGGTATGATTATTGAATCTTCTTCACAATCTTTAAAGTTGCTTTCGCAGTGAGGATTTAGACCTGTTATTGCAATTTTTGGTTTCTTCTTAAAATTTTTTTTATAAAACTCAGTAATTAGTTTAATGTGAGTATATATTTTTTTTTTTGAGAAATTTTTATGAACATCTTTTAAAGCAAGATGCGTTGTTATTGGACTAACAGATAATTTTTTATTATAAATTAGCATAGCAACATTATTATTTTTTTTAGTTTTTTTTGCTAAATATTCAGTAATACCCAAGCTTTTTCCTTTTAAAAAATGTTTTTTAGAAATAGGTCCATTTATTAGCTTTGAAAATTTATTTTTAATTATAATTTTTAAAGCAACATCAAAAGACTCTTTTATATAAGTGTTAGATTTATTAGAAATTTTTTCAAAGCATTTATTAAATTTGTACTCAACGTTGATTAAATTAATTTTTTTATTATTAAGTTGGTTAAATTTATCAAAATTTTTATCAATAATATTAATTTCAAAAAAAAAACTTAACTTTTTCATTTGTTCTAGAAGTAACTTTTTTGATGCAATAATAATTATGGGACTTTTATACTTGTGTATTTTTAGACTTTTAAAAAAAATCTCTAAAAAAACACTATTAGGTTCACCATTAACCACTAATATAGGTTTATAACTCATCTAAATTCGTATTAATTTTTATTGTATCGAAATAAATTTTTGAAAATGTATTAAGCTGTTTATCAGTTTCATAAGTAATCGCTTTATCTAATTCATTTTGCAAATTTATCTTAACTTTTTCTTCCTTCATATCTTCTAGTTTTAATATTATGTAACCATTAGTGATAATAATTGGAATTGTATTTTCATTTAAATTTATTTTTTTAATTTCTTTTAAAATTTCATTTGATAGATTTTGGCTATTCACCCATCCTATCTGGCCTCCAAATTTGGAGCTATCAGAAATACTATAAATATTTGCCGTATTTTGAAAACCAATTTCACTTATGCTGTTATAAATTTTTTTAGTAGTGTCATTTAACTTTTCATTATTATTTTTTTTAAAAACTATTTCTGATAATAGAAATGATTTTTTTGTATCTGTTTGTTTTTTTATTCTTTTAGAAAGCTTTTCTTTATCAATTTTAATTAATCCTTGGTATTTTTTATAAACTAGTTGATTCCAAACTGTTTCAACTTCAATTTTTTTTATTATTGCATCTATACTAAGGTTATAGCGTGATAGATGCGCCTCAAATTCAGCCCTATCTTTAAATTTCAATTTAGTGGTAAAATTTTGAATTACTTTTTCTAATAATGGATCTTTTTGATTTAATATGTAGTATTTTAGAATCTCATTTTTTTTTATCTCTTCTTTTAAAATTGATGCTTTCGCTATTTGATATTTTTTCTCTTTAGCTAAATTTTGAAATTGCTCATTCAGAGCTGATAAATAATACTCCTCATTTTGAATATCTCTATTAGTAATAATTTCATTATTTATTTTGAAAACAATAGAGATATTATCTTGAGATTTAATTTTCTCAAAAAATGACATACTTAAAATAATCAAAAATATAATTTTATTTAATTTCATTTTCTTAAATTAGGTGATTTTGTTTCTCCAAACGGAATAATTGTTAATTTAAAAAATATACTCTCATCAGCTTTTAAAGTCCTATCACTGTAATAATCTTTATTGTATTCAACGGCAGCTATTAAACAATCATTTTTGTATTGATAAATTAAGTTATAGTATTCAGCTAGACTTGTTTCTTTATTAGACCTAGTATTAAATCCAATCGATATATTATCATCAATATTATAAGTAGTTTCGTTGCTTAAAAAGCTATTTTCTTGTGATTTATTTTCATTCACATATTCAAATGTTGTAATAAAATTGTTAACTTTGAGCGTCGATGAAAGAGACTGATAATTTGTATCTCTCAAATTTTCATCAATCGAATAATTATAGTTTAAATTTAAATGATCTGATGGATTGATAACAAAATTTCCTACTATATTAGAACTTTTTTGACCAAGTGTACTGTGTATTGGCAAGTTTTTGTCTTCTTCCAGTCTCATTTGACTAGCAATTTTTGCTTCCAAGACATTTTGATTGTCCATGTTTACTTTAAAATACTCCAACCCATAAACCATTGAAAGACCCCCTTCTACTGATTGAGAATCTCCAATTCTATTTAAACTAAAAATATTAATAGTATCAATTCTGGTATCAACATCTTTATTATTTTTAGATTTATTAGGGCTAAAATTTATAGTGGTGAGCGGTGTCAAAAAATCTTTGTGCTCAGTTCCTGATTTTATCAAAGGATAAGACATGTTGTATTGAAACAATGATCCAATTGTATGATCATTTTTTTCTTTAAAGCTAGGAGAGTTTTTACCTTTGGTATTTGTATTTTTTAATAAAATTTTATAGTTTTTTTGTAAACCATTTCCTGAATAACCGTAATCGGAATCGTATAATAAGTCGTTAATATTGCTTGATTCTAAAATATTGGTATTATAATTTTTTACATGACCAGTTGATAAAAGTGTAGTAGTGCCACTTGTATTAAAAGCATATCCCAAGTCTTTTGAAAGTGTGTAAGATGGTAAAATATATTCATATCTATCTATTTTTTGTGCATTAAGATTTTCATAAACCTGAAACTCAGTATTAAATGAAAAATCTTCCTTATATAAATTTAGGCCAATTAAAGATTGAAGGGTGCTTGTGTTATTTATAAGTGGAGATTCTAACTTGTATGTTTTTAGATATGTATCATCTGATGTTGTTTGAAAATTTAAATATAGTTCTGAATCTAGAAAACCATCAAAATTTAATTCTTTTTGAGATTCAGAAAAAAAATGACTTTGGTTATTACCTTCAGGATTGCTTAAAAAACTAAAATCAAGAGTATTTTTAGTTTCAGCATTAACTGTCCTGTATTCTGTTTGGGCTAATATTTTTTGATCAAAATATAACCTTGGTGTAAATGTAAGATCTTTACTATCTGAAATGGCATTGAAGTATGGTATGTTTAAAGAACTACCTAATGCCGATGAGTCAGCAAATTTTGGCATTAAAAAACCAGATTGTCTTTTAACAGAAGGATCTGGATGAAAAAATTTAGGAAAATAAAATACGGGCTTGTCATAAATTTTTAGCCAGGCATTATCATAGTAAATAGTTTTTTTTTGCTTATTATGTCTAATCTCAGAAGCTTGTATTTGCCATGGAGGACAATCATCATTTTTTTTACAAGTTGTGAATACTCCTTTTGTAAGTATTGAGGTTTGTAAATCAGAATTTAAAGACACACCTTTTAATCGCGGTTCATTTTCTTTATTAAAAGTTTTATTGTTTAAGTTAATTGAAACATTTTTTCCAATTAAATTGCTAGTATTCAAATTTATATAAGCAATATCTAGCTTAATTATATTTTGTTGAAGATCGGTCATCTTCATTTTTTTTAGTTTTATTACATCATCATTCAAATTTAGAAAAAATGCTTTTGCCTCAGCTAGATTGCCATTAGCATCGTTAATAAGAGTATTATCCTGAGAGGTTATTTCTTTCTTATAAGTGTTGTAAATAATACTTTGAGTTTCAATCAAAAAATCATTTTTTATACTAGTTATTTTAACATCTCCCAAAGCAGTTAGTGTAGATGCGCTCTTATTGTAAAAAAAAGTATCTGCATCAATATTGATTCCATCAATTAAAGATGTCGCCGTACCTTTTTTAGCTTCCATAATGTTTCCATTATCTGAGATAATAATTTCAGAAACATTAAACTCTAATTCATTAGCGGTTACAAAATTTATATTAAAAAAACTAATATATAAAAACAACACATATAAGAAATATCTATTTTTCATTAATTCTAATTAAACCTATTGTTATAAATACTAATATTATAAATAATGGAAACCAAGTCGATAATATAGTTGGAATTTTTTCATTTTCACCAAGTAAATTAAAAAGATATGAAGAGTAATATATAACTACAGATATAAATATCCCTAAAATAATATGAAAAATTAAAGATTTATTTTTCTTTATATTTAGCATTATGACACATGATAGCATGGTCATAATTGTAAGAAAAAAAGGAAACGAAGCAAGTCTATGCATATATGTTTCAATCTCAACAGTTGAGTAACCTAATTGCTCAAAATCACTTCTCTGGTCAATCAATTCCGTAACATTAAGTGAAGACAAGTTATCAAAAAGCGTGTTTATTTTTTGTTGATCAAAATTAGACTTCATTGCAATATTGTCTTCATAGACTTTTGATAGATTATCAATTGTAATTGTAGGGTTTGATATAACCCACGTAGTATTAGAAACATTAACTTTTGAGGATATTACGACCTCAAGTAGCTCAAAATTTTTGTCAAATTTAAATATTGAAACCTTCTTAAGATAATTATCGTCTATCCTATTAGCGTTCACAATATAAGTGTAGTTATCAATTTCATCTTTAATCCATAGTCCATTTTTTGTTACAGTAGCTAGGTATTTATTATCACTAGAGTATGCATTTTTTAAATCAAGATATAAGAATTTAAGTTTTGAAGAGAATGAATAATAAAAAATAATTATCAATAAGCCAATAATAAAAGAGACAAAAGCAAGAATCTTTATAATATGGAGGTTAGTTAGGCCACTTATTTTTAGAACATCTAGTTCTCCTTTTTTAATTAAGTATATAAAAAAAAATTGAGTAGCTATTAAAAAAATAAACGGGAAGACATCAAAAAGTGCCGATGGCGTATTTAAGAAAGCTATTAGATAGGGATATGAAAGACTCACATCTGATTTTTTAAAAAAAGAAATTTCCTCAAAAACAGTTAATATAAATATTAAAGATAGAAATATTGCTGAGGTAAGTAGCAATCTTTTAATGAATAATTTTATCAAATAAAATTGAAAAGTTTTAATAATCATATTTATATTTTATTTTTAAATTTAGTAATTAAAGGAATGTATATAGTTAAAAAAAATATTAATGGTAAAGCGATTAGTCCAAACATTAGACCGTCACTTTCTGCAGAATATCTTAAAGAGACTTCAGAAATAACAATTATAAAAAATATAGCTATAAATAAAAACAATCTGTAATGATTATAATTTTTATTTTCCTTTGATGTAATTATTGATAAAGAACACATTAAACCTATTGCGATTAAATATAATGGCTTGAAAAATCTTTTTATAAATTCTTCTTTAACATTTTCTAATGTGTTTTTTTCACACCTTAAAAACTTCGCTGTAAATTTATTAACTTCTTTTTTGTGTGTATAATATAGACAGTTAAATAAATCACGGCTTGGTGCTTCTTGAATTTTTGGGTAAGTTATGGTTTGTGATGTGTATTTAGAGAGATCAAACTTTATTTTTTCAAATGATACGTTGGAAATTTTTTCATTTTCAATGTTTGTAATTCTTCCGTTATATAGTTCAAAGTATCTATTACCATTCTTATTAACCAAGAAACCACTCTTTGCTTGAATAGTTTGTGACTTTTTAATTTTTATCGACTCATTGCTTTTTTCAGCCTCATGTAGGAAAATGTTTTCAAAAAGACCAGAACTATTTTTAGATTTAATGAAAATAGTAAGATCTGCCACTGTATCAATAAATTTTCCAGGTTTCATTAAAGAAGGAAAAAAATCTACATTAGATGATCTTAAAAATGATCTACTTTTATCCTGACTCATAGGTGAGATATATGAACCTAAAAAAATTTGAAATAAAAACATTAAAATCGAATACAATATTACAATATTGATAAATTGAATTTTTGTGATTCCATTGCCCCAATATAGAATTAATTCATTATTCAGCTCATATTGAGATATTGTAAAAAACAAGGATATAAAGAAAGTAAATGGTAAAATTCTATGTATTATTTTTGGAAAATTAAAAATAGTATATGAAAAATAAATTGACAAACTATGACCATCACTTGTTACAAAGTCTAAAAAGCCAACAGCTTGTATAACCCAAACAATTAAACTTATTGAAAAACTAATAACAATAAAAGATTTGAGCACATCCTTTAAAAATTTTTGAAATATTAATTTTTTCATTGAAATATGATAATTTTCTCCATATATAGCATCGAACACGTAGTGAGTGTATTTAAAATTTATGTCTATTCAAATTAATTATAAAAATATCGATTTAAAAAAACCCTCAACTAATCTCGTCTTATTTGTTGATGAAAACTTCAATATTAATGGGTTAAAAAAACACATAACCAGCTCAGAATTTTCTTACGTAAGTGACCTGTTAAAAAATAGTGATTTAAAAAAGAATTTACTCTTTTTTGAAGTAAATTCCAAAAAAACAATATTTTTAGTGTCCATTAAAAAAGATTTAAAAACTTCTGACATAGAAAATTTAGGAGCTAAATTTCATGGTTACATAAATTATGATAAGAAAAACGATTATTTACTAAACTCAGACACTATAAATAGTAAAATAGAAAATTTTGTAGGACATTTCCTGCACGGATTAAAACTAAAATCTTATGAATTTAACATTTATAAATCAAAAAAAAGTAAAAGACTTATTTCTATAAATGTTACTGGAAATAAGAATAAAACTTCTGTTCAAAATCAATTAAGATTTAAAGCTTTAGAGGAGGGAACTTTTTTTGCAAGAGACCTTGTGTCAGAACCAGGAAATATTTTACATCCAGATGAGTATGCAAAAAGATTAAGTTCTCTAAAAAAGCATGGTTTGAAAATTAATATTTATGATGAGAAAAAGTTAAAAAAATTAGGTATGAATGCATTGCTAGGTGTTGGGCAGGGCAGCATCAGAGGCACTTACTTGGTAACAATGGAATGGAATGGATTAAAAAATAATTCTAAACCGTTGGCATTTGTTGGTAAGGGAGTTTGTTTTGATACTGGGGGTATTTCACTAAAACCAGCAAAATTTATGGAGGACATGACTTATGATATGGCTGGTTCTGCTGCAGTAGTTGGTTTAATGAAAAATTTAGCATTAAGAAAAGCAAAAATAAATGCTGTTGGTGTCGTAGGGCTTGTAGAAAATATGCCTGGAGGTAATGCTCAAAGACCTGGAGATATTGTTAAATCGTACAGTGGAAAAACAATAGAAATATTAAATACAGATGCAGAAGGTAGATTGGTTTTAGCTGATGCGCTAACTTTTACTGAAAAAAAATTCAAACCTAGATTTATGGTTGATTTAGCAACTTTAACAGGAGCTATAATAGTTTCATTAGGGTCTGAGTATGCCGGGTTGTTTTCAAATGATGACAAATTGTCAAAACAACTATTGGATGTAGGTGAAAAAGTTGATGAGAAATTGTGGAGAATGCCTCTACATAAAAACTTTGATAAACTTATAAATTCAAAAAATGCTGATATGCAAAATATAAATTACGTTGGTGGAGCAGGATCAACAACTGCTGCACAATTTTTACAAAGGTTTATTCTAAACAAGACACCTTGGGCCCATCTAGATATAGCTGGTATGGCTTTTTCAAAATATGGTGGCGCCTTAAATTCAGGCGGAGCAACTGGTTATGGAGTAAGATTATTAAATCAACTAATAGAGGAACACTATGAGTAGTATAGAACAAACACTATCAATTATTAAGCCGGATGCAGTAGAGAGAAATTTAGAAAATGAAATAAAAGAAATGTTTAAGAACAAAGGTTTTAATATAATTAAAGATAAAAAAATCCAAATAGCGAAATCAGAAGCAGAACAATTCTATAAAGTTCATGAAACAAAACCTTTTTATAACGATTTATGTGCATATTTATCATCAGGACCAATAGTCGTAATGGTGCTTGAAAAAGAAAATGCAGTTTTAGGAAATAGAGAATTAATGGGTGCAACCAAACCAGAAGATGCCGCAGAAGGAACTATAAGAAAAAAATATGGAATTTCTATTGATAAAAATTCTGTTCATGGTTCTGACAGCGTTGAAAATGCTAAAATAGAAATTGATTTCTTTTTTAAAGATTAATTAAAAATTTTCATAATAGCGTCGAGGAACAACTTGTGCTCTTGTTTCAGAACTTTTTTTGCCAATGAAATGGAATTATCTCTAGTTGCTATTTTAATTTTTTTTTGCATAATTATTTTTCCCGAATCTAATTTTCCTGTTACATAGTGAACAGTACAACCTGCAAATTTATCTTTGTTTTTAATGGCCCTACCATGTGTGTTAAGACCTTTATATTTTGGAAGTAAAGAGGGATGAATATTGATTATTTTTCCATCAAATGTTTTTATAAACTCTTTAGATAGAATTTTCATAAAACCTGCCAAACAAATGAATTTTATTTTTTCTTTTTTAAGTAATAGTAATATTTTTTTTTCCTCATTTTTAAAATTTTTAGAAGCAAATATTTTTTTTTTAATATTAAAATGATCTGCATATTGTAGGCCAGTAGCTTTGGTAGTATTAGAAACTGTGAGATCTATTGAAATAGGGGATTTTTTGATTTTAGAAAATTTTATTATATTTTTTAAATTACTTCCACTTCCTGAAATAAAAACAGCAGTTCTTGTTTTTTTAAGACCAGTCAATTTTTCCATTAAGTTTGACCTTATCTTTTCCTGAGGTTATTTTTCCAATAATGTAAGGTTTAAATTCTTTGGCAAAAAATTTTGTAACTTTGTTTAAATTTTTGGGTTTTATTATTAAACAAAAACCAACTCCACAATTAAATGTTTTCAACATCTCTTTATTTCCTATATTATTTTTTTTTAACCATTTAAAAATTTTTTTAGTTTTAACTTTATTTAAATCTATGTCAGCAACCAATCCATCTGGAATAACTCTCTTAATATTATCGGCTAGTCCACCACCTGTGATATTCGCACATGCATTTAAAAGATTATTATCAATTAGATCCAAAACTTCTTTGACGTAAATTTTTGTAGGTCTTAGTAATTCTTTTTTTAAAAATGGATTATTTTTTATATTAATTTTTTTTTTCTTTAAGACATATCTTACTAGCGAATAACCATTTGAGTGAATTCCACTTGAAGGTATAGCTAATACTAAATCGTTTTCATTTATATTTTTTTTTAAAATAATTTTTTTTTCATCCACCAAACCTACGGCAAAACCAGCAATATCAAATTTACCCTTCGTGTATGTACCAGGCATTTCTGCCGTTTCTCCACCAACTAACTCACAGTTAGAAATCTTACAACCTTTTACTATTCCTCTGAGGATAGATTTTAATTTTTTTAAATCTATTTTGTTAATTGAAATATAATCAAGAAATAATAACGGTCTTGCTCCCTGTACAATCAGGTCGTTCACACTCATTGCAACTAAATCTATGCCGATTGTGTCATATTTATTAAGGACATTTGCTATTTCAACCTTTGTTCCAACACCATCCGTACAAGCTACAATTTTAGGGTTTTTTAAATTTTTTGGTATATTTGAAATTGAACCAAAACCACCAATATTATTAAACTTTTTTTTGCCTTTATTATTTGATGAGATAAAAGATATAAATTTAACAAAATTGTCAGCTGCATTTATGTTTACACCACTTTTTTCATAGGTAAAATTTTTTTTTTTCATTAGTATCAAATATGCAAATTATTAATAAATTATTAAAATTACAAAAAGTATATATATTTTTTATTTCATTCGTTCTATTTATAATAATTTTTTCCACAACTTATTTAAATGCAAATACTTTTCGAGTGTCTGATATTGAAATTTCATCTCCATTTGAGCTTAATTTTAAGAAAAGCAAGGTAATAGATGATGGGTTCCAGGTTTCCTTTTTAAATTTAATCTCCATGATTACAACCTCAGGTGATAAGAATAAGATTAACGATATTCCGTTAAAAGAGCTAAAAAGCATGATCGATTCTTTTACAATCAGCGACGAAAGATTTATTAATAATGAGTATTTTGCAAAACTTGAAACTACGTTTAATAAAAAAAAAATTTTAAACTTTTTAGAAAAAAAAAACATATTCCCATCAATACCAATACGAAATAAAGTTTTATTAATACCTATATTTATTGATAGCGAGACAAACGATGTTTATTTATTTAATAATAATATTTTTTATGAAAAATGGAATAGTACAAAGAAAAATTATCAATTATTAGATTACCTGTTACCAAGCGAAGACATAGAGGACCTAAATAAAATTCAAGAGTTGTCTAATTCTATTGAAAATCATGATTTTATACATTTAATAAGAAAATATGATTTAAAAGATCATATAATTTTAACAATATATAAAAACAAAAATGAAGTTAAAATACTTTCAAAAATTAATTTAAATAACTCTCTCAACATAAACAATCAAAATTATATCAATGTGAATTTAGAAAATAAAAAAGATCTCAACAAAATTCTAGAAAATTTAAAAAATATTTATGAGGATCAATGGAAAAAAAATAATGAAATTAATACATCTATAAAACTCCCTATAACCATATCTATAGATTCTAAAAATTATAAAAAAATTATAAAATTTGAAAAAGTACTTGATAGTCTGGATTTGATATCGGATTTTTATATTATTAAATTTGATAATCTAAATACTCAATATAAAATAATCTACAATGGTTCTCCTAATTTTTTTTTAAATGACATGAATAATATGGGTTTTGATCTGGTAATGAAAAATAATGTTTGGAAAATTAAATGAAAAGTTTGAATCAATTATTACTAGATTTTGATTATGATCAAAATTTTAAGGATGATGATTTTTACGTTGGTAAAAGCAACTTTTACCCCTTTGAAATTATAAATAAGTGGCCTAAATGGGAAAAAAACTTTTTAAATATATGTGGAGAAAAATTTTCTGGGAAAACTCATTTAACTAATATTTTTTTAAAAAAATTTGATGGGATTAGAGTTGAATCGAATTTACTCAACGATGAAAACTTAAGAGCAATTAAACCTTATCAAAATGTTGTTTTGGAGGATTTAAATTTAAATGTAAATGAGAAACTTATTTACACCCTCTTCAATATAATTGATCAAGATAATAAATTTTTAATAATTACATCACCTGAACCAATATCTGAAATTGATTTTATGCTAGAAGACCTTAAATCAAGAACTAAAAACTGTCTTTTAGCAAAAATTGAAAACCCAGATGATGAATTAATGTTTGCCTTAATACTAAAAAATTTATCTGATAGACAGATTACTTTAGATAAAAAACTGATTGATTTTATCATTAAAAGAATTGAGAGATCGTATGGCAAAATATTTGAATTCATATATAAAATTGACAAGATTAGTTTAAAAAAAAAAAAATCAATTGATTTTAAGATTATTAATGAGGCATTAGAGGAATAAGTGAATAAGTATAGAACTCATAATTGCAGCGAACTAAATAAAGCTAATAGTGGACAAGAAATTGTTTTATCTGGCTGGATTAATAAGAAAAGAGATCATGGGAATCTACTATTTATTGATTTAAGGGACAATTATGGAATGACACAATGTATTATCGATAAAAGTAATGAGAGCTTTAAGTTTTTGGAAAAAATTCAGTTAGAAAGTGTAATTAAGATAAATGGAAAAGTTGTTAAGAGAAGTGTCGATACTATTAATTCTGAACTACAAACAGGGGAGATAGAAGTTAATATCGATAAATTTGAAGTACTTGGGACATGCAAAGAGCTTCCAATGCCTGTGTTTAGCGACCAAGAGTATGCTGAAGAGATTAGACTTAAATACAGATTTCTAGACTTAAGAAGAAAAAAAATTCATGATAATATTATATTAAGATCAAAAGTTATTTCATTTATCAGAAATGAAATGTTTAAATTAGATTTTTTAGAATTCCAAACTCCAATCTTAACATCTTCAAGCCCAGAGGGAGCTAGGGATTTTTTAGTACCTAGCAGACTAAACCCTGGTAAATTTTATGCACTACCGCAGGCACCTCAACAATTTAAACAATTAATAATGGTATCCGGATTTGATAAATATTTTCAAATTGCCCCATGTTTTAGAGATGAAGATGCAAGAGCAGATAGAAGTCCGGGTGAATTCTACCAGCTTGACTTAGAAATGTCATTTGTTGAGCAAGAGGATATTTTTCAAGTTGTCGAAAAATTAATAGTAAATGTTTTCAAAAACTTTTCTTCAAAAAAATTGGTGTATGAAAAATTTCCAAGAATACCTTATGACGAATCTATGCTTAAGTATGGATCCGATAAACCAGACTTAAGAAACCCATTAATAATTTCTGATTTGTCAGATATATTTACGCGTGATGATGTTACTTTTGAAATATTTAAAAAACTTGTAAAATCTGGTTCTAAAGTAAGATGTATCGTCACTAAAAATACAAAAGAAAGACCGAGAAGTTTTTTTGATAATATAGACAAATGGGCCAAAGAACAGGGGGCATCTGGTCTTGCTTATTTTACAATTGAAAAAAATGAAAATCTTTCTGCCAAAGGCCCTGTGGGCAAATTTTTCTCTGAAGAAGCGCTAGAAGAAATCATGAAGATTACTGAAGCTGAAGTAGGTGATAGTATATTTTTTGCTTGTGGAAAAATAAATGACGTTGAGAAGATTACATCTCAAGCGAGAGATAAAATTGCTAAAGATCTAAACTTAATTGATGAAAATACTTTCGCATTTTGTTGGATCGTTGATTACCCAATGTTTGAAAAAAATGAAGTAACTAACAAGATTGAATTTAGCCACAATCCATTTTCAATGCCTCAAGGTGATATAAAAGATATTAATTTTGATAACCCTCTTGATATTAAAGCTTACCAATATGACATTGTTTGCAATGGAATAGAGTTATCTTCTGGTGCAATTAGAAATCACGTACCTGAGCTAATGTATAAATTATTTTCAATTGCTGGCTATCAAAAAGAACAGGTTGATGAAAAATTTAGCGGTATGATTAATGCACTTAGTTATGGAGCACCTCCTCATGGAGGCATAGCGCCTGGAATAGATAGAATTGTAATGCTTTTAGCTAATGAGAAGAATATCAGAGAGGTTACAATGTTCCCAATGAATCAAAATGCCCAGGACTTAATGATGAATGCACCTTCAGAAGTTAATGTGGAGCAACTCAATGAACTTGGTTTAGCTTTGAAACCTAAAAAATAATATTACTTTTTACCTTTTAAACTTATTTTTACATCAGATAAATCAACAAGATTTTTTTTATAATTATTTCTAACAAACCCTTTGCTAGTAACATCTTTTATAATCTTAAGTAATTGATTTTGATCTTCAGTATTTTCTTCTTCAGGTAAAGATCTATCTGTTCCACCAATTGCTGGAGTGTGTGCGAGATCTTCTCTATTTTGATAGGAGATAGCTAATTCTCTAAATATATAATCTAGTATTGAAGATGCACTCATTATTCTGTCATTACCATGAACTTTTCCAGATGGTTCAAATTTAGTGTCAACATAAGCGCTAATAAACTCATCTAAAGGAACGCCGTATTGAAGGCCAAGTGATATTGCTATTGCAAAGTTGTTCATTAAAGCTTTTACTAACTCACCTTCTTTACTTGTGTCGATAAAAATTTCACCTATTTTTCCATCCTCATATTCACCGGTATGTAAATAAACTTTATGATCACCTATAGTTGCTTTTTGAATATAGCCTTTTCTTCTATCTGGCATGCTAAATCTTTTACCTATACCTTCGTTTATTTTATTAACAAATGTAGTGTTATTTTCTTTTGAAACAATTTTAGGTTGGCTTTGCTCAGATATAATATCTAATTTTTTAGTTTCAATAACTTTATTATTTGGATCTAAGCTTTTTGTTTTTCTCGTGTCAAGCTTAACATCTAAAACCTCAAATTTTCCATCATCACGCTTTTCAAGGTTTGCTAGCTCTGTTTCATTAATATCATCTAGATAATGATTAACTTTAAAGCTACAAGTATAATAAGTTTCCACTAAATATTTTGCCATTTTTTCCTTAATTAATTTTTTATTTTGAATCGAAAGATAATTAATTTATATACAAATCCTTACTTTAGTCTAATTTAAATAATACAATTTAAGATTGAAGAATGAATAAAATTATATGTTGACACTTTTAAAAAAAATTTTCATTTGGTGGAATCAAGAGACACTTGGTACAAAATTAAAAACAATTTTTTATGGTAAACTTGTTGGAAGTGATTCAACTGGTAATAAATACTACGAAAGCAAAGATGGTAAAAGATGGGTAATTTACAGCGGTGAGATTGATGCTTCAAAAATACCTACTGAGTGGTATTCATGGATTCATTTTACCAATAATAAGATTGAAAATAAGCATAATTTAGAAAAATATGATTGGCAAAAACCACACCAATCTAATCAAACTGGCACTGAAAGTGCCTATCATCCAAATAGAAATAGTGAACAAATTAAAAAAAAATATAACAGTTGGAAAAATTAACTATTTAATAGTTTTAATTTATCTTTTTTTTACTGCAATTATTTCTCCAGTATTTGCTCTAGAAAATGATGAAGGTCAGTTCATAGAAATTAAAATTTTAGATAAGATTAGTTCTAAAAGTGAACTTTTAAAGTTAAAAATTGGTAAAGAACAAAAATATAAAAACTTATTAATCAAAAGCTTAAAATGTAAAAATTCTGAGTTTGATGATAATCCGGAAATAACTTCCTATATCCAAGTTAAAGATCTAACTAACAAAACTAATGATGAAGTTTTTATTTTTAATGGGTGGACTTTTTCATCTGGGCCAACAATAAACCCCTTCGATCATCCAGTTTATAATATTTGGCTTATAAAATGTTATTAACCTTAAAGGTTAATGTCTAAAAATTTAAAAATAAAAATATTATTTAATAGGATTAAGCTTTTGATTAATAACAAGTACAGCACCAATTATTAAAACAGGCAGTCCTATAATTAAATCTGGTTCCCATTCTAAATTTTCAAAAATTGCTGATATCAATAAAGCAATAACTGGCATAACCACACCAACATAACTAGCTCGCCCTGGACCCACTTTCTCTAATAATTTTAAATAGAAAATAAAAGCAAATATTGAACCAAATACCGATAGATAAGCCAAAGATAAAATGTATCTAGGCGTAAATTCAAATAATAGTTCTGTATTATTTAATTGTGTAATTAATAAAGTTACTAGAGAACCATATAGCATTGCAAAAGCAATTGTTTGAACCAAGGGAAAATTATTATTTAAGTTTCTTTGATGGATCATATTACCAGTAGATGCACAAAAAGTACCAAGCAAAGCTAAAAATAAACCGATGTGCGTACTGTTACTTAAACTAAAGTTAAAGATTTCTTTATTGAATATAATAATGATTCCAATCATACCTATTGCAGCCCCAAGTAAGGTTTTAATAGTAGGTTTTTTTTTAAAATAAAACCATTCACCCAAAATATTCATTATTACAACAGTAGAAAAAATAATTGCTGGGAATGCGCTAATTAAATAAGTATTAGACATATAAAAAAATACATAATTTAATGAATAAAGACATGTTCCAAAAAATAAAAACCAAATATGGTGATTAAAAGAAAATTTCATTTTTTTTCTTTTAATTGCCAGGTATATAAAAATAATTAATGATGCAGTGATAAATCTATAAAAAACTGAAACCAGTGGATCAACATATCCTAATTGAAACTTAATTAAATACCAGGTAGGAGACCAACAAAAAAGAGTAGCTACAAATAAAAATAAATTGTTCAATTAAAATTTTTTAGAAGTATAGACGATATAAAAAATTTACTGAAACGACTGTTAAAATAATAACAAGCAGATATAAAGAAATATAATCCCGAGGTGTCATCATGGTTGTTAAATACTATTATTTCTGGTTACTAGCTAGCTTCTTTATTTATTATTTTTGCACTCAATTGTTGCAAATTCTGTGGCTTTTATTATTTCGTCAGGTTCCATTTTGAAGACTAGATCCATCTCTTTATCTAAAAATTTTTCACTTAATTTATCAATCGTGCATGTGCAGTATATTTTAGCGTTATCTGTGCCGAGGTATTGTTTAGAGTTAGTGTAACAACCTATAAACAACTTCTTCTCATAATCAGGGCTTAGAGCGTAACTTTTAGAGGTAAAAAGAAGGATAAAGATTAGTAGTAAATACTTATATTTTTTGATCATATTCACCTACTTTGCCAGTTTTTTGCAATAGGTCATCAATAAAATCAAAGATCTTTTTCTTTCTCTCATCTGATGTTGTGCTTTCAGTTACAATAACTAAAGAAGGTTTATTTGATGAGGCTCTAATTAATCCCCATGATCCATCTTTAAAAGAAAACCTTATACCATTAACTGTTAGTACTTCACTAATCTCCTGGCCATCAATTTTTATTTTATCATCTTTAATATTATTTACCTGTTTTACTAATTCTTCAACCACTTGATATTTTTCTTCGTCTTTACAAAAAGGAGCCATCGTAGGTGTTTGAAAAGTATTAGGAAGTTCTTTTATAATATCGTTCATTGTTTTATTTTGACTGTCTAATAAGTGACACACATGGATTGCTGAATTAATTCCATCATCATAACCAAATCCTAAAGGTTGGTTAAAGAAAAAGTGTCCACTTTTCTCAAATCCTGCTAAAGCTTTTTCAGTATTAACTTTTCTTTTAATATGAGAGTGACCTGTCTTCCAATAAATAGTTTCACAGTTATTCTTGTTTAAAACTTTATCAGTTGCGTATAATCCAGTTGATTTTACATCAACAATAAATTTAGAACCTTTATGAGTTTTTGATAAATTTCTAGCAATCAATAATCCAATTTTATCTGAGAATATTTCATCACCTGTATTATCAATCACACCAACTCTATCTCCATCACCATCAAAACCAAAACCAATATCAGCGTTATTATCTTTTACAGCCTTTGCGATTGCATGTAACATCTCTAAATCTTCAGGATTTGGATTATATTTTGGAAAAGTCCAATCAAGATCACAATCTAATTCAATTACTTCACAACCAATACCTCTTAAAATTTCAGGTGCAAATATTCCAGCTGTACCATTACCACATGCAACAACTGCTTTAATTTTCTTTTTGATTTTATTTTTATTTATTAAATCATTTTTATAAATTTGTTGAAAACCTTCTATTTGTTTTTCACTACCTTCGCCTTTTATGAAATTTTCATTTAAAGTAATCTCTTTTAATTCTTTCATTTCTTCTGGTGCATGAGTTAAACCTTTTTTGATACCCATTTTAACTCCAGTCCAACCATTTTCATTGTGACTTGCAGTAACCATTGCAACAGCATCTGCATCTAAATTAAATTGTGCGAAATAAACAGTAGGGGATAGAGATAAACCTATGTCTTCAATATTACATCCTGTTGAAAGTAGTCCTTTTTTAAGAGCAGTTTTTATTTCTTCACTGTAAGATCTATAATCATGACCAACAATTACTCTTGGATTCGTTTTTTTTGTATGTTTTATAATTTGAGTGCCCAAACCTTTGCCTAGATTCTCTATTCCAAGTTGGTTTATGTCCTTCTCATACAGCCACCTTGCGTCATACTCCCTGAAGCCATATGGGTCTATTTTTAAATTTGTTGTCATTGTTAACCTTTCTTACATTCATTTAATTTTTTTATTGATATTTTTTTTCTATGTTCTATAAACGTTCTGTTGAATAATTATTTATATGGTATATCAATGCTTTCAGCATACAACATGTAGTTGTTTTGTAAAAAAAAACTTAAAAAATATTAAAATATGAACAAAATTCTATCACAGGCACTCAAGAAAGCTGTCTCCGAGTATAGCCCAGATAACAGAGAATTAACAAAAGAAAAAAGACCTGATTTATTCTCATTAAGCAATGAAACTGAATTATTCCAAAATGATAAGGGAATTATAATTAAGATCGATCGATCTAGAGATGCAAATTTAACTGACTTTGGTAGAGCAACTTTAACAGATAGATATTTAGGTCCAAACGAATCTTTTCAAGATTTATTTGCACGTGTTGCAAGTGCATACGCTGATGACAATTTACATGCTCAAAGGATTTATAATTATATTAGTAATTTATGGTTCATGCCAGCAACTCCAGTCTTGTCAAATGGTGGGACTAAAAGAGGTTTACCAATTTCATGTTTTTTAAATGAAGCATCAGACAGCTTAAATGGAATACTTGATCTATGGAGTGAGAACGTTTGGTTAGCAGCTAAAGGTGGTGGGATTGGAAGTTACTGGGGTAACCTAAGATCTATTGGAGAAAAAATTGGTAAAGTTGGAAAAACATCAGGAATAATTCCATTTATTAAAGTAATGGATTCTTTAACAATGGCAATTAGTCAAGGTTCATTAAGAAGAGGATCGGCTGCTTGTTACCTTCCAATTGATCATCCTGAAATTGAAGAGTTTATTGAAATGAGAAGACCAACAGGTGGTGACCCAAATAGAAAAGCATTAAATTTACATCATGGAGTTTTATTATCAGATGCATTTATGAGAGCTGTTGAAAATGATGAACAGTGGGCATTAAAAAGTCCAGCTGATGGATCTATTCAGTCAACAATGGCAGCTAGAAATTTATGGATTAGATTACTGACTGCAAGAATTGAAACAGGTGAACCTTATATTATCTATATTGATACGGTTAATAGACAAATTCCACAGCACCACAAGTTAGCTGGTCTTACAGTTAAAACTTCTAATCTATGCAGTGAAATAACGCTTCCAACTGGAATAGATAAAGATGGAAGAGACAGAACAGCGGTATGCTGTTTATCATCGCTTAATTTAGAAAAATATGATGAGTGGAAAGATGATAAAGATATGCTTAATGATGTCATGAGATTTTTAGATAATGTTCTTTCTGATTTCATTAATAAAGCACCAGAACAGTTTTCTGACGCAACGTATGCAGCAGAAAGAGAAAGAAGTGTTGGGCTTGGAGTAATGGGTTTCCACTCTTATCTACAAAAAAATAATATTCCTCTTGAGTCTGTAATGAGCAAGGTTTGGAATAAAAAAATATTCAAAAATATTCAAGAAGGCGTCGATCAAGCATCAAAAGATTTAGCTGATGAAAGAGGTGCTTGTCCAGATGCTGCAGATTACGGATTTAATGAAAGATTTTCTAACAAAACTGCAATTGCACCGACAGCTTCTATATCTGTAATTTGTGGTGGAGCTTCTCCAGGAGTAGAGCCTGTTGCTGCAAATAGTTATACACACAAAACTTTATCAGGATCTTTTAATGTTAGAAATAGATATTTAGTCAAAGTTTTAGAAAAATATGGAAAAAATACAGATGATATTTGGTCAGGTATCACAAACAATCAAGGATCTATATCACACCTAGATTTCTTATCAGATATTGAAAAAGACGTATTTAAGACTGCTTTTGAATTAGACCAAAAATGGATAATTGAATTAAGTGGAGATAGAACTCCGTTTATTTCTCAGGCCCAGTCAGTTAACTTATTTTTACCTGCAGATATTCACAAAAGAGAACTACATAAAATTCATTTTGATGCTTGGAAAAAAGGTTTAAAGAGCCTCTATTACTGTAGGTCTAAATCAATTCAACGTGCGGAAAATATCAGTGATGCTACAAAAACTGACGTCACCGCTAACGTTTATAAAAAAAAAGCAACTGAACAACCAGAGTATGAGGAGTGCCTATCATGTCAGTAGAAAAAATGAAGTCTGAAATTATTCAGTCTGAAAAAAAAGAAATTGTTCAACCACAAAAAATGGGTTTATTAGTTGAAAACCCAGTTTACAAACCCTTTAGATATCCATGGTGTTATGATGCTTGGTTAACTCAACAAAGAATTCACTGGTTACCAGAAGAAGTTCCATTAGGAGACGATGTTAGGGATTGGCAAAAAAATTTAACAGTGTCAGAGAAAAATTTATTAACTCAAATTTTTAGATTTTTTACTCAAGCCGATGTTGAAGTGCAAAATTGCTATTTAAGACACTACACAACTGTATTCAAACCAACAGAAGTATTGATGATGATGACTGCTTTCGCTTCAATGGAAACCGTTCACATTGCTGCATACTCTCATTTACTTGATACTATTGGGATGCCTGAATCAGAATATTCTGCTTTCATGAAATATAAAGAGATGAAAGATAAATATGACTATATGCAAAACTTTGACATGAGTTCAAAAAAAGATATTGCATTAACAGTCGCTGTATTTAGTGCATTTACTGAAGGCTTACAATTATTTGCAAGTTTTGCAATTTTACTTAACTTTCCAAGACACAATAAGATGAAAGGTATGGGCCAGATTGTTACTTGGTCAGTAAGAGATGAAACTCTTCATTGTAATTCCATGATTAGATTGTTTAAAGAGTTCATTCATGAAAATCCAGAAATATGGACACCTGAATTTAAGAAAGAGATCTATCAGGCTTGTAGAACAATCATAGAGCATGAAGATGCTTTTATTGATTTAGCTTTCCAAATGGGTCCAATGGAAGGACTAACTGGAAAAGAGGTTAAAGATTACATTAGATTTATTGCCAACAGAAGACTTACACAACTTGGTTTAGAGGCAATTTATGATATTGATAAAAATCCTTTAACTTGGCTCGATGATATGCTGAACGGTGTTGAACATATGAACTTCTTTGAAGGACGTTCAACTGAATATTCTAAAGCATCCACTCAAGGTTCATGGACAGAAGCATTTAGTTAATTTTATCTTAAGCCCATATGTGCAGAAAGTAAGAGACACTATGAGTGAAATAAGTAATTTTTTTTCTAAAAGGCGATCTGTTATGGCTAGGAAAATGTCATCAGAACCAATTGATAAGAATGATTTAAATTTGATTATAGAAGCGGGTATAAGAGTACCGGATCATGGTGCTCTAAACCCTTGGAAGTTAGTAGTTATCCAGGGTGATTCTCTAAAAGTTGTCGATACCAAGATAATATTATCAGAATTTATTAAAAAAAATCCAAATATGGATAATAAATTTCAAGAAAAAGAGTCAAAAAAACTTCAAAGAGCTGGAGCTGTAATAGCTGTTATCTCAACACCAATCGACCACCCAAGTATACCAGAGTGGGAAATGCATTTATCATCAGGCGCCGTCTGCATGAATTTGCTATCATCTGCACAATCAATGGGATATGCCGCGCAATGGTTAACCGAATGGTATGCCTATAATGATAAAATGCTTGAATTTTTAGGTGGCAATATAAACAAGGATAAGATTTCTGGTTTTATTTATATTGGCCATAAAATTGAAGAGCCACTGGAGAGAAAAAGACCGAATCCATTTGACGTGGTTAGTTTTTTATAAAATTATCTCTGATTTAATTGTAAAACTTTTCTATGCTTATTACCTTTATAACTAGCCAAAGGTCTAATTAATTTATTAGCTGCATGCTGCTCCATAATATGTGCAGACCAACCAGTAATTCTTGAAATTACAAATATTGGTGTAAAGAAGTCAGTATCGAAACCCATCAAATGGTAAGTTGGACCTGTTGGGTAATCAACATTTGGGTAAATATTCTTTTCTTTAATCATTACCTTTTCAACAATGTCGTATATTTTTTCAAATGTTTTATCTTTTTTGATAATAGCAACTCTTTTGAAATACTCTCTCATTGTCGGAACTCTAGAGTCTCCACTTTTGTAAACTCTATGACCAAACCCCATTACAACATCTTTATTTTTCAAAGCGTTATTAATCCATTTTAAAGCATTTTCAGGTTTTTTAATTTTTTTCATCATGTGCATTACTTCTTCATTAGCACCACCATGAAGAGGGCCTTTCAAACTTGCAATAGCACCAGTTATTGCTCCATGAATATCAGATAAACTACTTGTAATAGTTCGGGCCGTAAAAGTTGATACGTTAAAACTATGTTCAGCGTATAAAATCAATGAGACGTCAAAAGCTTTAACAATTTCTTTGTTTGGAACTTTTCCAAAACACATATGGAAAAAGTTTTCAGAAAAACCAAATTTTTTCTTTGGTGCTATAATTTTTTTTCCTTTTCTTAATCTATAAAAAGCAGCTAATGCAGTAGGGGTTTTTGCAAAAATTCTAACTGCTTTTCTCAAATTTGCTTTTGGGGAGTTATCTCTAGTTTCTTTATCTTCAAGACCCATAACGCTAACAGCAGTTCTCGCAACATCCATAGGATGAGAATTTTTAGGAATTTTTTTTAAAATATCTATTAAATTTTTAGATAAAGTTATTTCTTTAGATAATTCTTTCTTAAATTCTTTTAGTTGTTTTTTATTAGGTAATTCTTTATTTAAAATTAAGTATGCAACCTCTTCAAAATCACATCTTGCACATAAATCTTGAGCTGCATAACCTCTATAAGTTAGAGAGTTAATTTCTGGCATAACTTTTGAAATTTCAGTTTCATCGACAATTATACCTAGTAAACCTTTTTTAATATCATCACTCATTATTCATGCCCTTCCGTACTAAAATTATAAATTTTTTCATCTAACGAATTATATTTTTCGTACTCAACTAACTCGTACAGTCTTTTTCTAGTTTGCATTTTATCAATAATATTGTTCTGATGTCCATCCACAAAGATGTCTCTAAGGCCATCTTCTACACTTTTCATGGCTAATCTTTGTGTGGTTACTGGATAAATTACAATATTATATCCAAAATTTTCTAATTCTTTGTAATTGAATAACTTAGATTTTCCAAATTCAGTCATATTAGCAAGCAAGTAACATGATAGTTCTTTTCTAACTTTTTCAAAATCTTTTTCATCATGTAAAGCTTCTGGAAAGATAATCTCTGCTCCAGCATCAATATACGCCTTACATCTATCAATCATCTTATCAATTCCTTCAACACCTTTAGCATCGGATCTTGCTATAATTTTAAAATTTTCATCTTGTTTTGCTGCAACGCACTCTTTAATTTTCTTAACCATTGCTTCAGTTGAGATTAATTCTTTGTTGTCTAAGTGCCCACATCTTTTGCGCTCTACTTGATCTTCCAAGTGCACTGCTGACACTCCAAACTCTTCAAAAGTTTTAATAGTTTCTTCGCAAGACTTAAAGCCAGTATCTATGTCAACTATTGTAGGTAAACTTGTAACTCTTGATATTAAATAAGATCTAGTGCTAACATCTTGAAGTGTAGTCAAACCTATATCAGGAAATCCTAAGTCATTAGCCATAACTCCACCTGATACATAAACAGCGTCATAACCAATTTCTTCAATTAGTTTTGCTGTTAAAGGATTATAAGCACCAGGAACTCTTAAAATTTTATTTGTTTTTAATTTACTAACAAAGTCAGCTCTTTTTTGGCTAGGTTCTTTATCTACAAAATGCACTAAAAAATTCCTTGTTTTGTATTTTTTTTAATCTGACTTCTTTTAACCTGAATATTTAATTTATTTAACTCTCCAGCTTTCAAGTTTTTAAGATTTTGAACAACTTTCAAGAAACGTGCACTTTCTTTTTTATCTAAAATACCATCTGTTAAGGTTAAAAATTTATTTATATAGTTCTCTCTTTTAAATGGACGTGCTCCATAGGGGTGAGCATCTGCTCTATCCAATTGTTCTGCAATTTTTTTGCCACTGTTTAAGGTAACTACAACTTTTGCACCAAAAGATTTATTTTTAGGATTTGGGTCATGATATTTTTTAGTCCATCTTTTATCTTCAAAAGTAGTAATTGATTTCCAAATTTTTAAAGTACTTTTTCTATTAGCTCTTTGTTTGCTATATGAGTTAACATGGTGCCAATCCGCATCTTCAAGTGCTACTGCAAAAATATACATGATAGAATGATCTAGTGTTTCTCTACTTGCATTCGGATCCATTTTTTGTGGATCATTTGCGCCAGTTCCAATTACGTAATGAGTATGATGACTTGTATAAATGTCAATTTTTTTAATTTGATTTAAATTAGGAATTTTCTTATTAAGTTTTTTAGCAATATCTATTAATGCTTGAGATTGATATTCTGCTGAATATTCTTTTGTATAGGTCTCTAGTATAGCTTTCTTTGATTCTTTTTTCTTTGGAAGAGGCACACTGTATAAAGCTTTTTTACCATCCAGTATTCTAGCTATAACACTATCTTCTCCTTCGTAAATTGGACTTGGGGCACCTTCACCACGCATGGCTCTGTCAACTGCTTCGATTGCAAGTTTACCAGCATGAGCAGGAGCGTAAGCTTTCCAACTAGAGATTTCACCCTTTCTAGATTGCCTTGTAGAAACCGTTGTATGTAATGCTTGCTGAACTGCTTGGTAAATTGTTTCTGTATTTAACTTTAACATTGTTCCTAAACCCGCAGCAACACTTGGTCCTAAGTGTGCGATGTGATCAATTTTATGTTTATGCAAACAAATCCCTTTAACTAAATTAACCTGAATTTCGTAACCTGTAATAATTCCTCTTAATAAATCTAGCCCACTTTTTTTAGTTTGTTGAGCAACACTTAAAATAGGTGGAATATTATCCCCTGGATGACTGTAGTCCTCCGCTAAAAAAGTATCATGAAAATCTAACTCTCTAACAGCTGTTCCATTTGACCAGGCAGCCCATTCACAATCAAATTTTAATTTTGAATCAATGCCAAATAAATTTGCACCATTTTTTCTGGGGTGCTTTAGAGCCATTTCTCTTGAAGAGATAACAGCTTTTCTGTTTAAAGAAGCAATAGCAACTGAAGCATTATCAATTATTCTATTAATAACCATTTCAATAGCTGCTTTATCTAGCTTTGCATTATCAGAAGCTATTTCAGCAATTTTCCATGCTAATTGATTTTTTTTAGGTAAATTAATTTTTGATGGGTAAACTTTGACTTTATGTGAAATCATTAGGTTTCCTTAATTATGAGCCCTATTAATAGTAAGAAAAAAAATTAAATCAATCTTTTAAATAAGTTGAAACTATTTTTTCAACACCAATAAAGTCTTTTATTAAATGATTATGGTAAATTTCGTTAGAATTTTTTTCTGTATAACCATTTTCTAATAAAATTACTGGTATCGAGGCAGCCTTTGCAGCATTTGCATCAGTTTCACTATCACCAAACATTAGAGATTTTTTTACATCACCACCGATAATTTCGATTATACTTGTTATGTGTCTTGGATCAGGCTTGCAATAATCAAAAGTATCTGAGCCGGCAACATATTCAAAGTAATCATAAATCCCAATTTTTTTTAAAAGATCAATTGCTAAGTGTTCTTGCTTGTTAGTACAAACTGCCATTGAAATTTTTTTTTCTTTACACCAATTTAAAAATTCTTTAACTCCAATAATAAGAGTACTTTGTTTGATGATGTTTTTTCTATAATATTCAACAAAGTCTTTAGACATCTTATCTTTAATTGATTGATCTGTAACGCTATGATACTCCTTCTTTGCTTGCCCCCATATAGATCTTCCAATCAAAGCTCCAGCACCTTGACCCACTAGATTCCTAATATCTGCAGTAGATTTAGTTGGGTAACCATACTTTTTCATTACATGATTATGAGCATTCATTAAATCAGGTGCCGTATCGACCAATGTTCCATCTAGGTCAAATAAAATTGAGTAATTTTGTGTCATTAATAAAGTATTTTTAAGAAATAAATTGTGAATTAAAGTATCTATATACTTAATATAAAAATATTTCTAGATGAAACAAGTAAATTCTAATACCGATCAAAAAAAACTTCGTAAATCTTTTATCAAGTCTGGTGTAAAAATGATTGGACCAGAAACAATTTTTTTTTCAAAAGACACAAAAATTGGAAAAAACGTTACTATTAATCCATATGTTGTCATTGGGCCAAAAGTTAAAATTGGCAATAATGTAACTATCAATTCATTTTCGCATTTAGAAGATTGTAAAATAAAAAATAAAGTTGAAATTGGGCCTTATGCAAGATTAAGACCAGGTACTATTCTTGAAGAAGGATCTAAAATTGGAAATTTTGTAGAAGTTAAAAAAAGTACAGTTGGAAAAAAATCAAAAATTAATCATTTATCGTACATTGGTGATAGTGAAATAGGCAAAGGTGTAAATATAGGGGCTGGCACAATTACCTGCAATTATGATGGTGTTAAAAAAAGTAAAACAAAAATTAAAGATAATGTATTTATAGGCTCTAATTCATCTTTAGTTGCTCCCATAATACTTGAAGAAAACAGTATTATTGGAGCTGGTTCAGTGATTACAAAAAAAGTTAAAAAAAATTCATTAGCTTTAACTAGAAGCCTTCAAACAGAAGTTAAAAACTATAAAAGAATAATAAAATAATATGTGTGGAATTATAGGGATAGCCAGTAATAAACCAGTATCAACTGCAATTATCAACTCCCTTAGAAAGCTAGAGTATAGAGGTTATGACTCTTCAGGTATAGCAACTTTATCAAATGGCATGCTAAATGAAGCAAAATCAGAAGGCAGAGTTGATATTTTAGAAAAAAATTTTGTAGTTAAAAATATGTTAGGTGTGATTGGAATTGGACATGTTAGATGGGCAACGCATGGTATTCCAAACACTATAAACGCACATCCCCATTCATCAAAGAGTGTATCAGTAGTGCATAATGGTATTATTGAAAATTCTACACTTTTAAAGAAATATTTAACTAACAAAGGTCATGTATTTAAATCTCAGACAGATACAGAGGTAATTGTTCATTTAATAACAGAATATTTAAAAGAACTTAATTTAAAAGATGCAATTATTAAAACTCTTAAGCAACTTCATGGAAGTTTTGCTTTAGGTATAATCTTTAAAGATCAGCCTGATCTTATAGTTGGCGCTAGAAGAGGGTCACCTCTAGCAGTTGGTTATGGTCCTAATGAAAATTATTTAGGCTCAGATTCTTACGCTTTAAAATCTATGACTAATAAAATCTCATATTTAAATGATGGAGAATTTTGCATCATAAAAAAGGACCAAGTTGAATTTTTTGATGAAGAAGGCTTAAAAGTTAATAAAAAAGTTTTAGAATTGTCTTCTAAAGAGCAGAATTATGACAAAGGTGATTTTAAACATTTTATGGCTAAAGAAATTGAAGAACAGCCAACAACACTAAAAAACTGTATAAATGAGTATGTTGATACAATTAACAACGACATCAATATCCATAATTTTCCTTGGGATATAAAAGAAATTTCTTCGGTTACTTTAATTGGCTGTGGAACAGCTTATCATTCTTGTTTAATGGCAAAGTATTGGTTTGAAGAAAATACTACACTTGATGTAACAATTGATATTGCATCTGAGTTTAGATATCGAAAAAATAGATTTAAAAATGACAATTTATACATTTTTGTTTCTCAGTCAGGTGAAACAGCAGACACTTATGCAGCTTTAGATTTATGCAATAAAAATGCTATGAAAACTTGCAGTATAGTCAATGTTATAGAAAGCTCGATTGCAAGAGATTCTAAATTTGTTTTACCAATTCATTGCGGACCAGAAATTGGTGTAGCCTCAACTAAAGCTTTTATGGGTCAAATGCTGGTTCTATATATTTTGGTATTAAAGTTAGGAATTTTAAGAAAAGATTTAGATAAAGATTTATATTTAAACAAAATTAAAGATTTAAAAGTATTACCCAAGTTAGTTGCACAAACTTTACTTACAGAGAGTAAAATCCAAACAGTTTCCAGTTCATTTACTGATGCAAAAGGTTCGATGTTTTTAGGTAGAGGTTTTTCTTACCCAATTGCGTTAGAAGGGGCTCTTAAATTAAAAGAATTATCTTATGTGCATGCTGAAGGGTACCCTGCTGGTGAGATGAAACACGGTCCCCTAGCTTTAATTGAAGATGGAATGCCTGTAGTTGTTTTAGCGCCAAGAGATAAATATTATAAAAAAACAATTTCTAACATGCAGGAAGTAATAGCAAGAGGTGCTAAAGTTTTATTGATCACCAGTAAGAGCAAAGACGAAGTTTTTTCAGAAAATATTTGGGAAACAATATTAGTTGAAAGTGCTAATGATGACTTGTTACCTTTTTTATTAACTGTTCCTTTACAAAAACTAGCTTATTATTCAGCTCTTAAAAAAGGTTATGACATCGATAAGCCTCGAAATTTAGCAAAATCAGTCACAGTTGAATAATAATCAAACTCTGTTACAACACTTCTAGGTTGAATATGAAAAATTGGAAAATAAATAGTTGGAGAAATTATCCTGTAAAACACATTCCGGAATATCCAGATCAAAAAGATTTGGACGGTGTTTTAAGTAAAATTAAAAATTTTCCCCCATTAGTTTTTGCTGGTGAGACGAGACATTTAAAAGAACAATTAGCTCAAGTAGTTGATGGTAATGCATTTTTACTTCAAGGAGGAGATTGTGCAGAAAGTTTTGCAGAGTTTCATCCTGACAATATTAGAGATACATTTAAATTAATTCTTCAAATGTCACTTGTTCTTACTTACTCTGCTTCACTACCAATTATTAAACTCGGAAGAATTGCTGGGCAATTTTCTAAACCAAGAAGTTCGCCAGTTGAAAATATTGATGGTGTGGAATTACCAAGTTATTTAGGTGACAATATTAATGGTATAGAATTTAATGAAAAATCAAGAGTTCCAGATCCTAAGAGACTTTTTAAAGCATATTCTCAGTCTGCATCTACACTTAACCTTATAAGAGCTTTTTCCCACGGTGGTTTTGCTGACCTTAAAAAGGTTCATACTTGGAATTTAGGTTTTATCAAAAAAACACCTGCGGGTAAAAAATTTAAAGAATTAGAAGATAAGATCGCAGATGCGTTAGCTTTTATGGACGCATGTGGAATTAATTCTGAATTTAATAGAAGATTAAAAACAGTAAACTTTTGGACATCACACGAAGCTTTATTACTTCCATTTGAACAATCCATGACAAGAGTGGACTCTACCACTGGTGAATATCATGCTACGTCTGCTCACTTTGTTTGGATAGGAGATAGAACTAGGCAGTTAGATGGAGGACATGTTGAATTTTGCAGAGGGATTGAAAACCCTATTGGAATTAAATGTGGACCAACTCTTAAGAGTGAAGATTTAATTGATCTATGTAATAGAATTAATCCTAAAAATGAAAAAGGTAAAATAACTTTAATTTCAAGATTTGGACATGAAAATGTAGGTAAATTTTTACCAAAATTGATTAGAGCAATTAAAAAAGAAGGTTTAAATGTAATTTGGTCATGTGACCCAATGCACGGCAATACAATAAAAGCAACGTCTGGATATAAAACTCGTCCCTTCAACAATGTTGTTAAAGAAGTAAAAAATGTTTTTGAATGTCACCAAAGTGAAGGAAGTTATGCTGGAGGACTGCACATTGAAATGACAGGCCAAAATGTTACAGAATGCACAGGTGGTGCTCAAAAAATATCTGACCAAGATTTATCTAACCGTTACCACACTCATTGTGATCCAAGGCTTAATGCTAATCAAGCTTTAGAATTAGCTTTTTTAATTTCTGATGAAATTAAAAAAAATGCCTCATATTCTAAAAAAAATATTAAAGTTGCATCTTAAAAGATTGTATTAAATACAATTTCGTTTAAATTTTAGATAATGAAACCGTTAGAAAAAGCACAATTTATAAGTAATTGGATTAAAGATTACGTAGAAAAAATGCCAAGTAAGGCACAATCTTTAGTAATTGGAATTTCTGGAGGAATAGATTCTTCCGTATCAAGCACATTAAGTGCAATGACAGGTATAAAAACAATTGTTTTATCAATGCCTATTAAACAAAAATCATCACAACATGATTTAAGCTTAAAACATCAAGAATGGCTTGTAAAAAATTTTAGTAATGTTGAGTCACATACATTAAATCTGGATAAGTTATTTGAAACATTTGAGAGTACACTATCCAATTTTGATAGTGAGCTTGGGATGGCAAATTCTAGAGCAAGAATTAGAATGACTACTCTTTACCAAGTAGCTGCCACAAATAAAGGTATTGTAGTTGGTACTGGAAATAAAGTCGAAGATTTTGGAGTAGGTTTTTATACAAAATATGGAGATGGTGGAGTAGATATTTCTCCCATTGCAGATTGTAATAAATCAGAAGTATGGGAAATAGGTAAATCTATTAATATTCTCAAACAGATAATTGATGCTACCCCAACAGATGGGTTGTGGGATGATGGTAGAACTGATGAAGGCCAGTTAGGTCTTAAATATGAAGAATTAGAAGAGGCCATGAATAATGTTAAATCAATAAATCGTGAAAAATACGAGAAAATTAGAAAGATGAACTTACATAAAATGGAACCAATCCCAGTTTGCAAGATTCCCAACTAATCTTATAGATTCACAAATCTATAATTAAAGTATAATTCTAAGGTAATGAACAAGGATATTTATTTAACAAATAATCTAAGTAACAAAAAAGAAAAATTTGTTCCGTTAGATAAAGAAAACATTGGAATGTATGTTTGTGGTCCAACAGTTTATGACAACCCTCACATTGGTAACGCTAGACCTCTTGTTATTTTTGATATTTTATATAAAGTTTTAAAATCAAAATATGGGCATAATAAAATAAATTATATAAGAAATATTACAGACGTTGATGATAAAATAATTAAATCAGCAAAAGAAAAAAGTATTTTAATATCTGAATTAACAAACAATGTTATTAAAGATTTTAATGATGATTGTAATTATTTAAATTTAGATAATCCAACACAACAACCAAAAGCTACAGATCACATTGACCTTATGATTGAAATGATATCATCTTTAATAGAAAAAGATTTTGCCTATAAGGTAAACAATCATGTTTATTTTGAAGTAAGTAAATTTGAGGATTATGGAAAACTATCGAATAAAAAATTAGAAGATTTAATTGCAGGATCTAGAGTTGAAGTTTCAGAAAATAAAAAGAAATCAGAAGATTTTGTTTTATGGAAGCCCTCTAAAGATGACGAACCTTCTTGGGATTCTCCTTGGGGTAAAGGAAGACCTGGTTGGCATTTAGAATGCTCTGCAATGTCTAAAAAATATTTAGGAAAGATTTTTGATATACATGGTGGAGGAATCGATTTGATCTTTCCTCATCACGAAAATGAAATTGCACAATCAAGATGTGCCAATGATACTAAAGTGTTTGCCAATTATTGGATCCATAACGCATTTATCACTATGTCCAATGAAAAAATGGCTAAATCAACAGGTAACATAATAAAAATTAAAGATTTTAAAGAAAATGTTGATGGACAAGTTTTAAAGTTAGCTCTTATGAGCGCTCATTATAAGCAACCACTAGATTGGAATGAAAAGCTTTTAGAAGATTGCAAAAACACTATTGATAAATGGTATGAAGTTTATTTACCAACAAATGATAAAATAATTTTAAATGAAGATATTTTATCTCCTTTGTTCGATGATTTGAATACACCAGGTTACATAGCAAATTTACATCAACTTTATGACAAAGCTTTAAAGGGAAATAATGAGGAGAAAATGTTATTTGTATTAGCTTGTAATTTCATTGGTATTTTGAATAAAACAAAAGAAGAATGGATTGAATTTAAAAAGAAAAAATCATCCATTAATGAAGATGATATTTTAGAAATGATAGCACTTCGAAATAAAGCAAGAGAAGACAAGAATTATAAAGAGGCCGACATCATTAGAGATAAGCTTTTAGATAAAGGGGTTTTAATAGAAGACAAAGGTGGTAAAACAATTTGGAAGATAAAATGAGCAAAGAACAACTTTTTATATTTGATACAACACTAAGAGATGGTGCACAAACACAAGGTGTAGACTTTTCTGTAGATGATAAAATAAAGATAGCTTCAGCTTTAGATATTTTAGGTGTTGATTATATTGAAGGTGGGTGGCCAGGAGCAAACCCTACAGATACTGAATTTTTTCAGAAAAAACATTCATTTAACAATTCTAAATTAACATCTTTTGGTATGACTAAAAGAACTGGTCGTAGTGCAGATAACGATCCTGGACTAGCGGCACTTTTAAATTCAAACACACCAGCAGTTTGTATTGTGGGTAAATCATGGGATTTTCATGTTGATATAGCCCTTGGTATTTCTAACGAGGAAAACTTAGAAAATATCAAAGAGACAGCCAAACACTTTGTTAAAGAAAATAAAGAGTTCATGTTTGATGCGGAACATTTTTTTGATGGATATAAAGCTAATCCAAATTACGCTTTATCATGTCTTAAGGCAGCTTTTGATCAAGGTGCACGATGGATAGTCTTGTGTGATACTAATGGTGGAACCTTACCTCATGAGATTACAAAAATAGTAACAGAAGTTTCAAAAACTATACCTGGAAAAAATTTAGGCATTCATGCGCACAACGATACAGGTAATGCAGTTGCTAATTCTTTAGCAGCAGTTTGGGCTGGTGTAAGACAGATACAGGGAACAATTAATGGTTTAGGTGAAAGATGTGGTAATGCTAATCTAATGTCATTAATTCCTACTTTTTTTTTAAAGGAAGATTTCTTATCTAAATTTGAAATACAAATTAAACCAAAAAACATTAAAAATTTAACACAATGTTCAAGACTTTTAGATGAAATTTTAAATAGAAAACCAAATAAGCACTTACCTTATGTTGGTGCTGCCGCATTTTCTCATAAGGGTGGTCTACATGTTTCGGCTGTTCAAAAAGATCCCAAAACATATGAGCATATAAACCCTGAAGATGTTGGTAATTCTAGAAATATTGTTGTTTCAGATCAATCAGGCAAATCAAATATAATCTCAAGATTAAAAACTATCGGTATTGAAATAGAAGAGAGCGATCCTAAAATTAAAAAACTTTTAGATGAAGTAAAAGATAGAGAGTTCATTGGTTATAGCTATGATGGAGCAGACGCTTCTTTTGAATTATTGGCTAGAAGAATAATTGGTAAAATACCAAGATACATATTAATAAATGAATATGATGTTTCTGTAAAAAAAGATGCCTCAGGAAAAATTATTTCATTAGCAAAGGCCCAACTAGAAGTTGATGGTGAAAAAATTATGTGTGAAGGTGAGGGTAACGGTCCTGTCAATGCTTTAGATAACGCTATTAGACAAAATGTAGATAGATTAAACAAATATTCAAAATATTTAAAAGACCTTAAGTTAGTTGATTATAAAGTTAGAATTTTAAACACTGGAACAGAAGCTGTAACTAGAGTTTCTATTGAAAGTACAGATTCAAAAGGTAAAAACTGGTTTACTATTGGCGTTTCAACAAATATTATTGATGCATCATTTAAAGCCTTGATAGATAGTTTAGACTATAAATTATTCAAAGATAATGCTCCAGCAAGTCTTTAATGTCTTTTAATAATATTTCATTTATTTTACATCAACCTCAATTATCTGAAAATATCGGAGCTTGTGCTAGAGCTGTAAAAAATTTTAACTTTAAAAAACTAGTTATTGTTAAACCAAAACCAATTTTCCCAAATGATAAAATTTTAGCAACTTCAGTTGGTGCGAAAGATCTAATCATTAATGCTAAGGTGCATGAAACATTAGAAACTGCTGTAAAAAAAGTAGATTACGTTATTGCAACATCTGCAAGATTTAGAAATAAAAACATTAAACACATTAATTTAGAAGAATTAAAAAAAATTGATTTTAATAAAAAGATAGCTTTTTTGTTTGGTTCTGAAGCATCTGGTTTATCAAATAATGAGATTAGTTATGCTAATTACACCATGCAAATACCAACTAACCCTGATTTTAAATCTTTAAATTTGTCTCACAGTGTTATTATTATTGCCCACACAGTAGCGAGCATTATCAATTTAAAGGGTGCAAAGTACTCTAAATCTAAAAAAGTAACTTTAGCCAGTAAGAAGGATATTCAAGCAATGACCAACTTATGCATCAAAAAACTTGAGGAAAAAGACTTTTTTAAACCCTTAGAGAAGAGACCTATTATGCTTGAAAACTTAAGAAGCATTTTTTCTAAAATGGAGCTTTCAGAGAAGGAAACACGTATTTTATCTAGTGTATTTGCAAGTTTATCTAAAAAAGGTTGATTGACAAAATAATGAGTAAGTTTATAACCCCATCTATCAAATGACAAAAAGAATAAGTTCTAAACACAAAATCGATAGAAGGTTAAAGATTAACTTATGGGGTAGACCCAAAAGTCCTTTTAATACTAGAGCATATGGACCAGGCCAACATGGTCAATCTAGACAAGGTAAACCTTCTGATTATGGAATTCAATTGCAGGCCAAGCAGAAGTTAAAAGGTTACTATGGTAACATTAATGAAAGACAATTTAGAAATATTTACAAAAAAGCAGCAATGCAAAAAGGTGATACTGGTGAAAATCTAATTGGGTTACTTGAAAGAAGACTCGATGCAGTTGTTTATAGAGCAAGATTCTCAACAACAATTTTTTCTGCAAGACAACTTATCAACCACGGGCATGTAAAAGTTAATGGTAAAAAAGTTAATATTGGAAGTTATATTGTTAGTGAAGAAGATACGATTGAAATTAGAGATAAATCAAAACAGTTAGCATTTATTGACATTGCCTTAGCTAACAAGGAAAGAGAAACTCCGGAATATATTTTAATGGATGAAAAAAATAAAAAAGTCACATTTGTTAGAACACCTAAGTTTGATGAAGTTCCTTATCCAGTTGTAATGGAGCCAAATCTAGTAATCGAATATTACTCAAGATAGAAAACCTAATGAAAATAATCCAATATGATGGATTTGAATTAGATC
>CAJQSF010000019.1 GCA_905612495.1 uncultured Candidatus Pelagibacter sp. | reverse complement strand
TTTCCTTGAGGGTTTTTGATTACGATTGTTCCATAACCTTGGCTCATTAAATTATCTATCTCTTTATTAGCCTCTGGAGCTGTCAGCTCTTTAACATCCAGTTCTGTTCTTTTGTTAAAATCAACATCATAAGTGCCAAAATAATAAAAATTTTCTGCTTCATCAGGATTAAAAAACTTTTGTTGAGTTCTTCCTGTCAAAACTTCTGAGTGCATACCCATTGACTGGGACTTTGTTTTATTTTCTGTAGTCTTTAAATTTGCCATACTTTTACCTCTCCATCATATGGATCATATGTATCTATCTCTTGTGGTAGAACTGATCTGATTGCTATTTCTTCTGAACCCATTGCCACTAGATCATCTGATTCATAAAGAACCAAAGGTTTTGCAGCCATAGTATCTTTTGCCATTCCCAAAGAATCTTTGGTAGCTACAAAATATGTAAACACACCATCAAGACCTGTTAAAGAAGCTTTCATACCTTCTTCAAGAGATGCTCCTTCTCTCATTTTTTGGGCAATATAAACGGCGATTAATTCTGAATCACATTCAGACATAAATCTCATACCTTTATTCTCAAGTAATCTTCTGTTGTTCCAATAGTTAGTTAATTGACCGTTGTGAACCACAGATACATCACTGAAGGGATAACCCCAAAAAGGGTGGGCAGATTTAATATCAACACCAGATTCTGTTGCCATTCTTGCATGGCCAATTGCATGTGTTCCAACAAGCTTATCTAAACCGTATCTATCACAAACCATTTTAGCATTACCTAAGTCTTTAATTACTTCCAGTGATTTCCCCATAGAGAGAATTTCTACTCCTGGAATACTTTCTATTTTTTGAGAAAACTCTAATAGATCTTTTGTGTCATATGAAATTTCATATCTTAATGAATAGGGTAGCACTCTTTCTTCTTTAACAATTTTAGCACCTAATTCAGATAAATATTGATCAACAATTTTTTTTCTTTCATCATACACAGAAACATCTTCCATAATAGATGAACTTCCTTCACCAACATTTTCTCCAACTTTAAAACGCATGATAAAATTTTTACCATCTGTATCACCATATAGAGCATAACCAGTAGAATCCTCTCCTCTATGCTTTAATGCTTGTAACATCCCCTGTAGCTCACTTCCTACATTGGAGGATTTTCCTCTATGAATTAAACCTGCGATACCACACATATTTCTCTCCCTTTATTGATAATTAAGATTACGGTAGACAATCCAGATAAGTATCTAGATCCCATTGAGTTGTTGCACCTAAAAATTTTTCCCATTCATCGTTTTTATACCAGTGGAAAACTTTATACATTTCATCTGGCATAGCTGATTTTATAACCTCATCTTCTGCCAAACGATTTAAAGCCTCACCGAGACTCATTGGTAATTTTTTAACTATTTTTCCAGCAGCTTGAGCTTCATACATACTTCTAGACTCAGGCTTTCCCGGGTCAATGTTATTTGTTATTCCATCATCAAAACATTTTAACAATCCTGAACCCATTAAGTATGGATTGTGCATTGAATCAACTGAACGATATTCAAATCTTCCTGGTGCAGATACTCTTAATCCACAAGTTCTATTTTGAAATCCCCAGTCAGCATAAACAGGCGCCCAAAATCCTGTGTCCCATAATCTTCTGTATGAGTTTACAGTAGACGAACCAATTGCAGTTAATGCTCCCAAATGTTTCATCACACCACCAATAGCTTTCAAACCAATTTTACCTGGTAATTGAATATCTTTAGTATCAGGCATAAAAGTATTTGTTCCACCTTCAACGTAAGTAAATACTTCATCCATTCCTGGTAGAGATTTATGAGATAGTTTGTTAACTTTATCTTTTCCACCTGTCCATAAAGACATGTTCGTGTGACAACCACTTGCTGACACACCCATAAAAGGTTTTGTCATAAAACAAGCTATCAAATTAAATTCTCTAGCTACTTGTGCACAAATTTGTCTGTAAGTAGAAAGTCTGTCTGCATTTCTCAATACATCATCGTACATCCAGTTTAATTCTAATTGTCCTGGTGCATCCTCATGATCACCTTGAATCATATCAAAACCCATAGCTCTAGCGTACTTAAATACTTGCATGAAAACTGGTCTCAGAGATTCAAATTGATCTATATGATAGCAATAAGGCTTTGAAAAACCTTTACCAGTAGGTGAACCATCTTCATTTTTAGTTAACCACATCATTTCTGGCTCAGTTCCAACTCTTAATTGGTAGCCATGTTGCTTTTTAAATTCTTGAGCATGTATTCTTAAATTTCCACGACAATCTGAAGTTAAATGTGCGCCTGGATTATCTCTTTCTTCTCTATTTCTAAAACAAGTAACAAATACTCTTGCAACTTTTTTATCCCAAGGAAGCTGACAAAAAGTTTCAGGATCAGGTATACCAACTAGCTCTTTCGCTTCTGGGCCATAACCAATATAATCTCCATGACGATCAACAAACAAGTTTGCTGTTGCTCC
>CAJQSF010000018.1 GCA_905612495.1 uncultured Candidatus Pelagibacter sp. | reverse complement strand
TTCGAGAATTACATCTGGGTTAAGAATTAAAACAAAGTCTGTTTCCGTTTTTTTAATACCTATATTATTTCCCACACCCATGCCTAGATTTTTAGATGAAAGAAAACAGGATACATTATTATATGTTGCTTCTAATTCATCTTTAAATAAAGTGTTATTTGAATTTTCAATTACTGTAATTTTTATATCTTTATCAATTGATTTTATGCATTCATGAATAACTACTTCACTTTTAAAAGTAACAATAACTATTGATAAATTTTGCCTAGATATTGACATACAGTATGATTAATAGTCTTTAAATTATGAACTATACTAATAGTTTTTACTAATGTAAAAAATAAAATTATGAAAAAAATTGTTGTTACAGGTGGACTTGGTTTTATTGGGAGCAATTTAATAGAGTTATTATTAAAAAAAAATTATAGAGTCTTAAATATAGATAAAATTACCTATTCTTCTAATTTCTATAACACACTAGAATTCCTTAAAAGCCCAAATTACAAATTTATAAAATGTGATCTCAATAATAAATCTAAACTTAATGAGGCTATTTTTAAATATAAACCAATTTGTATTTTTAATTTGGCTGCAGAAACTCATGTTGATAGATCAATAGAGGGCCCAGAGAGTTTTATTAAAAGTAACATTTTGGGCGTTTTTAATCTTCTTGAAATTTTTAGAAAATATTCAAAAAAAAACAAAAAAACCAGATTGATTCACATTTCAACAGATGAAGTATATGGAGATATTTTAAAAGGAAGATCTCACGAAGGATTTCCATACAGACCAAGCTCACCCTATGCCGCAAGTAAAGCTTCTTCCGATCACTTAGTTTCTTCTTATGTTAGGACTTATAAAATTCCTGCAATTGTAACAAATTGTTCAAATAATTATGGCCCAAAGCAACATCCAGAAAAACTTATTCCAAAATTAATATACAATATTCTTAATAATAAAAGCTTACCCATTTATGGAAATGGAAAAAATTCTAGAGAGTGGATCTATGTAGTAGATCACTGCGAGGCACTATTAAAAGTTTTTCAAAAAGGTAAAATTGGTGAATTTTATAATATTGGCTCTAATAAAAATTTAGATAACCTGGAAATTTGTGAATCTTTAATAAAAATTGCTAAAGAAAAAATTAAAATTGGAAAAAATGTTAAAATTAAATTTGTAAAAGATAGGCCTGGCCATGATGTAAGGTATGCCCTTGATAGTAAGAAAATATTAGTTAAATTAGGATGGAAAACTAAAGTAAATTTTATTAAAGGATTAGAAAAAACTTTTTTATGGTATCTAAGAAATGACAGGTATTATAAATCTATATCTAAAACAGATATCGTTAAAAGAATTGGAAAAATATAATGATTAAAAAAGGAATTATTTTAGCTGGTGGAAAAGGATCGAGAATGAGTCCACTTACAAAAGCTGTAAATAAACAGCTTTTGCCAATTTATGATAAACCTCTAATTTTTTATCCATTATCAATTTTAATGCTTGCAAAAATAAAAGATGTCTTAATTATAGTTAATAAAGGACAACTTGATCAATATAGAAAAATAATACCTAATGGTGATAACCTTGGTATGAAAATAACCTATAAGGAACAGTCAACCCCAAAGGGATTGCCTGATGCATTCATTTTAGGTGAAAAGTTTATTGGTAAAAGTAACGTTGCCCTAATATTAGGTGATAATTTTTTTTATGGTCAAAATTTAACTACAAATCTTATAAAGTCATCAAAATTAACAAAAGGTGCAAAGGTATTATTACATAGGGTTACTAAACCAGAATTATTTGGAGTTGCTAAAATAAATAATGAAAAAAAAATTATATCTATTAAAGAAAAACCAAAAAAATACATTTCAGATTTAGCTATTACAGGATTGTATTTTTTTGATAATAAAGTTGTTGAATATTCAAAAAAACTTAAACCTTCAAAAAGAGGTGAGATTGAAATAGTGGACCTGCTAAATAAATATAAAAAAACAAAAAATTTATATGCTAATTTTCTAGGAAGAGGTGGCGCTTGGTTGGATACTGGATCAATGGATGATTATTACAAAACAAGTGCTTTTGTATCAGCTGTTGAAAATAGACAGGGAGTAAAAATAGCATGTTTAGAAGAAATAGCTTTTAATAATAAGTGGATTAACAAAAATCATATTAAAAAATCAATTAAATTTTATGGTAATTGTGATTATTCAAAATATCTACAAAAGTTAATTTAAATGTTTAAGGTGTCCAAAACAAATATTAAGAACTTGCTAATTATAGATGGAAAACAATATGTGGATAATAGAGGCTATCTAAGAGAACTAATATCAGAAAAAGAAATAGGTATTAAATTTAAATTTGCTATTGTTTCTAAGTCTAAAAAGAATGTTTTAAGAGGTTTGCATTTTCAAAATAATAAACCGCAAGGAAAATATATATCGGTTCTTAAGGGTAAAATTCTAGATGTGGCAGTAGATTTAAGAAAAAAATCTAAAACTTTTGGAAAAGCATTTTCTATAATTTTAAGTGAAAAAAACTGTAAGGGTATATATATACCGCCGGGTTTTGCACATGGCTTTCAAGCATTGGATAAAGAAAATATTGTTTGTTATAGTTGCACAGAATATAGGTCTGTTGGCAATGAGCACGCAATAAGATATAACGACCCTCAACTAAAAATTAAATGGTTTAACAGTAAACCAATAATGACAAAAAAAGATAGAAATGCAAAAACACTAAATGAATTTATTCAAAATAAAATTGTTAAATCTTAATTATTATTAAAAAATTGACCACCTTAAATTCAAATAAAAAAATTATTGTTACTGGAGGAAATGGCAGATTTGCGCAAGTTTTAAAAAAAGAAAACAAAAAACTAAAAATTTTTTTCCCCACCAAAAAAATATTTAATATTTTGAATATAAATTCAATGAAGCAGTATATTAAAAAAATTAAACCCAAATATATAATACATTGTGCAGGTCTATCTAGGCCAATGGATTTGCACGTTAAAGATATTAATAAAAGTATAAATCTAAATATTATAGGAACTGCTAATGTGGTTAATGTGTGTAATGATTTTAATATAAAATTAATTTATTTTTCTACAGGATATGTTTATGAGGGGAAAAAAGGCAACTACAAAGAAAAAGATGCTGTGTTGCCTATAAATAATTATGCTTGGTCAAAATTGGGTGGTGAATGTTCTGTGATTTTATATAAAAAATCTTTAATTTTAAGGATTATAATGTGTGAAAAACCATTTTTACATGACTATGCTTTTCATGACATAAAAACTAATTTTATCTTCCAAGATGAAGTGGCTAGAATTATTCCAAAGATCCTTAACAAAAAAGGGATTATAAACATAGGAGGCAAAATTCAATCAGTATTTAACTTTGCTAAAAAAAGTAAAAAAAATATACAGAAATCTTCTGGAAAAAAAATATTTCCTCCCAACCCCTCTATGAATGTGTCAAAACTAAACAAAATACTTTCTTAGTGGCGCCTAAATGTGTGATTAAATTCATGATTCATTTTTGTACACCATGAGGTCTTTAACTCTTCACGCTGTATTTTAATAAAATTATCAATAATTATTTTTTTAAAACTCTAG
>CAJQSF010000017.1 GCA_905612495.1 uncultured Candidatus Pelagibacter sp. | reverse complement strand
ATGAGTATTTGTGAATAAAGAAAACGCAAGTAAACTGTGGAAAATGATACAGGAAGCTGGTGATTATTTACTAGGTCAGCTTCCCAGCCACCCTAATCACCCCAAAGGAAGAAACCCTTATGCTCATGTTGCTCTATGTGTCAAAGAGAAGTTTGGTAACTCTTATAAAGATATTCCTGATGAACAGTTTGATGAAGTCTTAAAATACATTGAGTTTCTTAAAGAAAATCCAAGTTAGTTTTTCTGAGAAATTGTTTCTAAAAGTTGATTAACATCATTCTCTTGGGTATTCCATGCAGTAACAAGTCTCACTGCTTTTCCATCAAGCTCCTCTTGATTCATTTTATAACCTTCTGAATTAAGATGCTCGATGATAGGTTTTGGAAATTTAGCAAATACTTCATTCGCTTCTGTCGGATAAGCTAATTCAATATTTTGATTTGAGTTTAATCCTTCGCTTAATTTTTTTCCCATCTTGTTTGCATGTTTTGCATTTCTTAACCAAACATCATTTGAAATATAAGCTTCTAGTTGAGCTGAAACAAAACGCATTTTTGAAAGTAGATGTCCTGATCTCTTCATTAAGAAAGGTAGGTTGCCCACTAACTCTGGTTTAAAAAATATAATTGCTTCTGCTGCAATACATCCATTTTTAGTTGCACCAAAAGATAAAACATCTATTCCTGATTTCCATGTCATTTCAGCAGGAGTTGCCCCTAAAGATACTAAAGCATTAGCAAATCTTGCTCCATCCATATGCATTTTTAAATTATGTTTATGAGTAGTTTCAGATATGGCTGCAATTTCATCTAACTGATAAACTTCACCTGTTTCACATAATTGAGTAATACTTACTACAGAAGGTTGTGTGTGATGTACGATACCAACTCCTCCAATATTTTCAGATAACTCTTCTGGTGTAAATTTTCCATTAATTCCATTTAAGGGCACAAGTTTTGCACCACCTGTGTAAAATTCAGGAGCTCCACATTCATCTGTATTGATGTGTGAATGTTTATGACAATAAATGCTTCCAAAAACTGGTGTCATTGCTGATAAAGCTAAAGCATTAGCGGCTGTACCTGATGCGGTTGGATAAACAATTACATCTTTTTCAAAAATTTCAGAAAACTTATTTTGTAAGTTTGTTGACCACTCATCATTCCCATATGGAGTGCTGTCTCCTTCATTAGCTTTTATGATTGCCTCTAAAACCTCAGGACATGCACCTGCTACATTGTCAGAGGCAAATTTAACTCGCTCTCTTTTTGTTTTAATTTTAGATGACATAAATATTATTGTTTTGGAAAGTAATCTTTTAACTCCCCTTCTCTATACACATCTGCAGTACAACAATGTAATCCACCTCCAAATGCATAAGCATCTCTCATCTCTACTGGAATAACTTCCATTCCTAGTTTATCTAATTGTTCAGCTTGATAAACTTCACTTTTTTCGACACAAACTGTTTTTGGATCTAACACCAAAACATTCATAGATAACCAAGTAGATGAATAACATAGTGGCGGTGGTTCATTGTGAGCTGGTTGTGCACTATCAATTATTTCCCATCCATTGTTTTCAAATAACTTTCTTTGTTCTTTTGGAAGTTTTCTTTGAGGGTTATTGATAATTAAACCCTCTTTAATTGGAGTGAATGTTGCATCTATGTGAATTGGGTAAGGATCACCTGGAAAATTAACTGCATGAACTCTATGATCTTTATAATGTCTTTTCAGCCAATCTATTCCTTTAAGATTTGTTGTAAAACCATGTTGAACTACTAAATCTTTTCCAAATCTTAAAACATCTGCAGCATCAAATAAGGGTTCTTCTTCTGTTGTTACAAAAAATTTATCTTCTGTCCATTCTAATCTTTTTTGAATACCGATTTTATCTGATAAATAATCTTTTCTATAATCCGCATCTGTCAATCTTGGTTTTGGAGCTGACTCATGTCTCATATTAGGGTCTTCATCATAATATTTTTTTAACAATGGTCTGTAGCAAAGGTATTCAAACCATCTACATCTATAACTCATCGTTGCTTCTAAAATTTCATTACCAACTGTAAGCAAAACATCTCTAGGTGGCATACATCCAAACATTGTGTCTACTTCCCAATCTGGTGTTGAAGTTTTTTTACTAAAATCTATTGGGTCTGGTCTATCAACTTTAATTCCTCTTTTTTCAAGCATGTTTGAAAAATTATCTAACAACTGGTTTGCTTTATCAACTGTATCTTTTGTTCTTGGTCCAAACTGACCACGCATATCACTGTCTTCTGGAACCTTAGCATCCAAAGCTGGCTCTGGTGCTGGTATGCAAGTGCCATCAGCCTTACCAACAATTACATGTTTTAAAGGATCCCACTCGTTCCAACTATTAACTATAGTTTTTTTTTCAATCATTAATTTATTATTTGATAATATTATGTTCTGGGCCAAAAGGGAACTTAGTAATGTTTTCAACATTATCTTTTCCTATAACTAAAATATCATGTTCTCTATATCCTCCAGCACCTGGCTTTCCATCGGGTATCATGATCATTGGTTCCATAGAAACAACCATATTCTCTTCTAATATAGTGTCTATGTCTTCACGTAATTCTAATCCGGCTTCCCTTCCATAAAAATGAGATAAAACACCAAATGAATGACCATAACCAAATGTTCGGTAATGAAGATAACCAAGCTCTGCAAAAAGTTCATTTAATTCATGGCAGATGGCTGAACATTTCACCCCTGGTTTAATTAACTCTAATCCTCTTTTATGAACCTTAACATTTGCCTCCCACGCTTTTAGAGAAGCATCATCAATTTTATCCACAAAAAGAGTTCTCTCTAAAGCTGTATAATATCCAGAAATCATAGGAAAAGTATTTAAAGAAAGAATATCTCCCGATTTTAATTTTCTATTTGTTTTTGAGTTATGTGCACCATCTGTATTTAGTCCTGATTGAAACCAAACCCAAGTATCCATATATTCTGCATCAGGGTAAGTTTTTGCAATTTCACGCTCCATTCTGTCTCTGCCTGCTATTGCAATTTCAAGTTCACTTTCTCCAACTTTAATATTCTTTACAATTTCTTCACCACCTAGATCAGCAATTCTTGCACCATTTTTAATAATTTCTATTTCTTCGGCTGATTTAATCATTCTAAGCTGCATTAAATCTTTAGATACATCGCTAAAAACTGAAAAAGTAAAAATAGACGTAAGCTTTTCTTTAACATCCAAGGTTACGTGGTCATTTTCAATTCCAATATTCTTAGGAGGTTCATCTCTTCCAATGATTGAAGTTATTGCCTTTAAAAAATTATCTCTTTTCCAATCAGTGAAGATTACATTATCACAATGAGATCTTCTCCATGGCTGACTTGCATCTATATTTGCTGAGATTGTTGAAATTTTGTAAGCAGTTACAACGCAACCATAAGG
>CAJQSF010000016.1 GCA_905612495.1 uncultured Candidatus Pelagibacter sp. | reverse complement strand
TTAACTCAGAATAAATTTCATCTGATAAAATGATAAGATTATATTTTTTAGCAATCTCACTGATTTCTTCTAAATTTTTACAAATCTGCCCAGATGGATTATTTGGTGAATTCAAAAATAATAGATAGTTCTTATTCTTATCTTTTAAAATAACCTCTTCAATTTCAGATCCAGTAGGAAACCAATTATTTTCTCTTGTTGTTTGAATCGATTGAATTTTATTTCTTCCAAGAATTGCTTGTGGGGCATAAGAAACCCAGCTTGGTGCTGGCAATATTATGTCTCCATCAAATAAAATATGCAGTAAAAACATTAATTCTTTTGAACCTGGACCAATAATTACATTTTCAGATTTATAATTATAATTCTTTTTAGTTGATGTATATTTTGCGATAACCTCTCTTAGCTCATTAAGACCTTGCATCGGTAGGTATTTATTTTGATAAGCATTATCTTTTAACGCGTTAACAATATCAGTTGGAATTTGAAAGGGAGATTGGCCAAATCCAAATTTAAATATTTTTTCACCTTTATCCTCTAGTTTTCTAGAGATTTCATTAATTTTTAAAGTAGAGGATGGCTCTAAATCTTTAACTATATTTTTTAACATTTAATAATTTAATTCCTTTAAATTTTTATACTGTTCTAAAACTTGTGGATTTGCTAGCGCTTCTTTATTTTTAATTTCGTTTCCTTCTATTGTATTTTTTACAGCTAATTCGACAATTTTTCCATTTTTAGTTCTTGGAATATCGTCAACTACTATAATTTTAGATGGAACATGTTTTGGGGATGTATTTTTTCTAATTTGTATTTTAATTTTTTTTAACAAAGCTTCATTCAATACATGTTTCGAGTTTAAGACTATGAATAAAATAATTCTAACATCATTATCCCATGTTTGACTAATCACAATGGATTCTTTGACTTCTGTAAACTTTTCTACCTCAGAATATATTTCAGCAGTTCCTAGCCTCACCCCACCAGGGTTGAGTGTAGTATCTGATCTACCATGAATAATAAAGCCACCACTTTTCTTTATCTCAGCATAGTCACCATGGTACCATATATTTAAAAAATTATTAAAATATGCATTTTTAAATTTAATATCATTTTTATCATTCCAAAATTTTAAAGGCATTGATGGAAAAGGGGTTTTACAAACTAATTCGCCTTTTTTATTTTTTAAAGATTTGCCCTTCTCATTAAAAACATCAACATTCATACCCAATCCTTTATTTTGTATTTCACCTAAAATTACCGGCTGGTATAAATTTCCTAAAACAAAACAAGAAACAATGTCTGTACCTCCAGATATAGAAGATAAGTGAACATTTCTTTTAATGTTCTCGTAGACATATTTAAACCCATCATTTGATAATGGGGATCCGGTAGAACAAATTGTTCTTAATTTTGATAATTTATATTTATATTTTAAACTAGGCTTAAATTTACGAAGCGTATCAACATACTTTGCGCTAATACCAAATAAAGTAATTTTTTCTTTTTCAGCAATTCTTAATAATAAGTCCTCTTTTTGATACATCGGAGATCCATCAAAAAGAACAATGGATGCCTTAGAAGCTAAGACGCTTACCAACCAGTTCCACATCATCCATCCACAGGTAGTAAAATAAAAAACATTATCACCTTCTTTAATATCACAATGGAGTTGATGCTCTTTTTTATGTTGGAGTAAAACCCCTCCACTCCTATGACATATACACTTTGGTTTTCCGGTTGTTCCACTTGAATATAAAATTGCAAGTTCTTGTTCAAAATCAAACTTGAGAAACTGAATTTTCTCAGGTTCTTGCTTAGTTAATTCACTCCATTTAAGTACTTTTACTTTTTTAGATTTGTATTTATTGTCTGAGTATTTTTCCCCTGGGTAATTAATAATTACAACATATTTAATGGATGGAATCTCTTTTAAAATTAAAGGAACTCTCTCTAAAACATTTATTGTTTTTCCATTATAAAAATATTTATCTACTACAAATAAAACTTTAGGGTTAATTTGTGAAAAACGTTCTACTACACCTTTAACGCCAAAATCTGGCGAACAGGACGACCATATCGTTCCTAATGAAGAAGAGGCTATAAATGCTTCAACTGCCTCAATAGAATTAGGTAAATATGCTCCAACTCTATCTCTTTTTTTAATCTTAATATTTTTTAAAAATTTAGATATTTTGCTCACATTGAGATTTAACTCATGCCAGTTTCTCTCTTCACGAAAACCATTTTCACTAATAAATGTTATTGCTTTATCTTTATTATTCTTTGAAAGTAAGTTTTCTGCAAAATTCAACTTTGAATTTGGTAAAAATTTATTTTTATAAAATATTTTTGTTTTTTTTATTTTTATTTTACTCTTTAATCCTTTGATTTCTGAAAAATCCCAAATAGAACTCCAAAAATTACCAGGGTTTTTAATGCTCCATTTTAAAATATTTTCATATTTTTGATTAAAGTTTTTTTTGAATTTTCTTGAAATAAATTGTTCATAATTGGATAAGAGAGAGTTTTTTTTCTGCTCAGATGATGCTTCCCACAGTTTTTGTTTCATAATTTTGCTACAAAATACTAATATAGAATTTTTTTTAATTATGATAATCTATAAGTAAATAAAGGATAAATGAGAACTCTTTCCGCTACGATTCGGTCATGTTTTAGTCTATTTTTGTTCTTTATGAGTAACAACATGTGGTGGAATTAAAATTAAAGGTACCATAAATAGAAATGTCTAAAAACAAGATCACAGCTGTTCTCGGTCCAACAAATACTGGCAAAACCTATCTCGCAATCGAAACTATGCTTTCTTTTGATTCGGGTATGATTGGTTTTCCTCTGAGACTACTTGCACGGGAGGTATATGACAAAATTATTAAAAAAATAAGTGTAGATAAAGTTTCATTAATTACTGGTGAAGAAAAAATAATTCCTCCCAATGCAAAATATTTTCTTTGCACTGTTGAGTCTATGCCAATTAACAAGAATTTAGATTTTGTTGGAATAGACGAAATACAAATGTGTGCAGATCATGAAAGAGGTCACATTTTTACTGACAGATTATTAAACCTTCGTGGAGAGAAGCTAACAATGTTTATGGGATCAAAGACTATTAAAAATATAGTTAATAAGTTAGATGAAGATACTGAGTTTATAAATAGAGAGAGACTTTCTCAACTTTCTTATGTGGGGCACAAAAAAATTTCGAGAATAAACAGAAAAACAGTAATAATAGCTTTTTCAACAGAAGAAGTTTATGCAATTGCTGAACTTGTTAGAAGACAAAAAGGTGGAGCAGCTATTGTTATGGGTTCATTAAGTCCTAAAACAAGAAATGCCCAAGTGCAATTATATCAGTCTGGCGATGTTGATTTTCTTGTTGCCACTGATGCAATTGGAATGGGAATTAATATGGATTTAGAAAATGTTTTTTTTTCAAATTTAAAAAAATTTGATGGAAGAAAGTTAAGACGTCTTAGCATGTCTGAAATTGGACAAATTGCTGGAAGAGCTGGTAGATATTTAAATGATGGAAATTTTGGTATTACTGGTGATTGCAAAGAGATTTCTGCAGAAGAAGTTGAGCTACTAGAAAATCATAAATTTGAAGAAGTTAAAATGCTTTTTTGGAGAAATTCTAATTTAAATTTTAATAACGCTTTAAGCTTAATTAAATCACTTGAAGAAAAGCCTGATAGAAACTGGTTAAGAAAAATACATGAATGTGGAGATGAAAAACTTTTAAAATATTTTTTAAAAGACATGGAGGGTCACAATATTAGAGATAATCAAGAAACATTGGAATTACTTTGGGAATGTTGTCAAATTCCAGACTTTGTAAAAAAAACTTATGGTAACCACCTTGAGGTAGTTAGTAAGGTTTTTAGCTTTTTAAATGGTAAAGAAGGTAAAATTACGAATGATTATATGAGACTACAGTTAATAAAATTAGATAAATTAGAAGGAAATGTTGATTCTTTATCAAATAGAATTGCAAATGTTAGAACTTGGTCATATGTTTCAAATAAAATTAATTGGGTTGAGAGCCAAAGTTATTGGATTGAAAAAACAAAATTATTAGAGGATAGGTTGTCCGACAGACTACATGAAGAACTTACTAAAACCTTTATTGACAAAAGAGCCAGTGTGCTTGCAAGAGGATTAAAACAAGATATGGAATTCAAAACTGAGATAACGAATGATGATAAAGTAATAATCGATGATCAGTTTATTGGCGATTTAAAAGGTTTAAAATTCGAGATGGACTTAAAAACTGGTGCACTCGAAACTGATATTAAATCATTAAAAAAGGCGGCAAGACAAACAGTAGGTCCTGAGCTACGAAAAAGAATTCAATCTATTATAGATACAGGATTAATAGAAATAAAAGATGATTTTAAGATTTATTGGAAAAATTTTTTGATTTCTAAATTAATTCCAGGTAAGGACTATTTAAATCCTGAGATTTTTTTAATAGTAGATGATATTTTAGAAAATGATGACAGGCAAAAATTATCAGAATTTATTGAAACTTGGATTAAAGAAAAAATAAATCTAGTATTGAAAAGTCTAATTGATTTAAAAAACTTAAGAGAAAGCAACTCTTCAATTAAAGCTTTGGCTTATCAATTATATGAAAATAATGGTGTAATTAAAAGAGAAGTGGTGACTGAATATTTAAAAAAACTTGGCCAAGATGAGAGAAAAATTTTAAGAGATCTAGGTGTAAAATTTGGAAGATATCATATTTTTTTATTTAGACTGTTAAAACCTGAAGCTGTTTCTTTAAGAACCTTGCTATGGAAAAATTTTAATCAAAAAGACTTCGATTTAACTCCACCTACTTTTGGCTTAAATTTTTTAGATGATAAAAATATAAAAAATAAAAACTTTATGCTTCTTTGTGGATTTGAAAATTTTGGTAATTATTTTGTTAGAATAGATATTTTGGAAAGATTATTTGTACAAATCATAAATTCTGACCCTGAAAAAGGTAAAGAAATCAAACTAGTACCTGAAATGCTTAATTTATTGGGATGTAGTAAAGAAAATTTTAAAAAATTAATTGAAAAAATGAATTACAAAACACATGAAAAAGATAAAGATATTTATTTCAAATATAGTCCACAAAAACAAATTAAAAATACTTTTAAAAAGACAGCTTCTGTAAACAATCCATTTAAGGTGTTAAAAGGTTTAAATTTTAAATAATGATCAGCTTTTTTAAAAATAAAGAAAAAGATAAAGTAAATGATGATAAATCTTATTCTAATATTGCAGCTTTGTTAATTCATGTAGCAAAAATTGACGAAAATTATGAAGATAAAGAAAAAGAAATTATTAAAAAGACTTTAATTGAATTGGGCGCATCAAGCTCAAATATAGATAAGTTAATTTCAGATGCGTCAGTTATTGAAGAAAATTCAACCCAAATACTAAATTTCACCAGAGAGGTTAAAAATGCCCCTGAAACAGATAAAATTAGAATTATTGAATCTCTATGGAAAATTATTTATTCAGATGATAATGCAGATATATATGAGACAAATTTGATGAGGAGACTTGCAGGTTTGTTATATATAGATGCTAAAGTAATGGGTGACTTGAAAGAAAAAGTAAAACAAGAATTAAAAAAATGACTTATCTTGTAAATGACAAATGTATTAAATGTAAATTAATGGACTGTATTGAAGTTTGTCCAGTTGATTGTTTTTATGAAGGTAAAAATATGGTTGTAATTAAACCGGATGAGTGTATAGATTGTGGCGTTTGCGAGCCAGAATGTCCAGTTGATGCTATAGTTGCAGATACAGAATCTGGAAGCGAAAAATGGCTTGAAGTGAATACAAAATATTCTGAAATCTGGCCAAATATAACTGTTAAAAAAGATCCTCCAGAGGACAACGAAAAATATAAAAATGAAGAAAACAAGTTCGACAAATATTTTAGCGAAAATCTTTAAAAAAACACCTGAGAAAAAAGTAAAAAAAAAGAGTGTTGCTAAAGTAGCTAAAAAACCTAAAGCTAAAGTGGCTAAAAAAACCACTCCTATAAAAAAGACTATAACAAAAATTAAAAAAAATTTAAAAACAGTTACTAAAAAACCCACACCTGAAAACACAGAAGTAAAAACTGATAATTTGAGAATTTCAAAAAGTAATGAAGTTAAACCTGAAATTAAAAAAGTAAAAAAACAAGAAACAGAGAAAAAAGAATACAAGGTTAAAGACTATGTTGTTTATCCAAAACATGGTGTGGGACAAATTACAGAATTTAAAAAAATTAATATTGGTGGAATTGATGTTGAAACCTATGTTCTCAAGTTTGAAAAAGATAAAGCTAATGGAATGGTTCCAGTAAATAAACAATCTCACCTTAGGCCACTAGCAACTATTAATCAGGTTAATAAATGTATATCTATTTTAAAAAGCAAACCAAAAATAAAAAGATCAATGTGGAGTAGAAGAGCCCAAGAATATGAAGCTAAAATCTCTTCAGGTAAAATTTACGAACTTGCTGAGGTTGTTAGAGATTTAAATAAAGGCGATGATTTAATGGTTGATCAGTCTTATAGTGAAAGACAACTTTTTGAGAAAGCTTATGAAAGAATTTTATCAGAATTTCAAATTGTAATGGGAGTATCATTAGAAAATACACAGAAAAAATTAGACAAAGCATTAAAAAGAAACCTAGAGGGTCAAGCAAAAGCTGTTGCCGTGCCTACTAAGCTTTTAGCCCCAGAGGCGTCTGAAGCTGAACCCACTACTAATACCGAAGATTAAAAATTAGGCAAAAAAAAACGCCTCTCACACAAAATGTTATGAGAAGCGTTTGTCGAAAAGACTAAGATACTATCTTTTTCTTTTCTTCGCTTTTTTAGCTTTTTTAGCTTTTTTCTTAGTTTTCTTTTTAGCTTTTTTAGCTTTTTTCTTTGTAGCCATCTTTAGCTCCCTGTTTAAGTTAAACGAATCAAAGTGATTCGTTGTTAACTTATTTTTATTTTTTTATACAAGTGATGTCAAATCTTTAATTAAAGAAAAATTTAATGTTTTTTTCTATAATAATTTTTTTAACTTTATATTTTATAAAGTAAAAAAAGTTAGAGTTTATGCGACTTATAATCTGCTTAAGAATAAAATTAAAAACATTTTTCAAATTCTTTTTTATAATTTTTTATAATTTTATATCTTTTTAATTTTAAAGTCGGCGTCATCATATTATTTTCAATTGTAAATTGATCTTTAATTATAAAAAACTTTTTTAGTTTTTCTATTTTAGATAAATTTTTATTTATTTTATCTATCTCTTGTTGAATATGTTCTTCAGTAATGTTTTTGTGCCCCTCACTTAAAACTATTAGACACACCAAGTACGGTTTATTATCACCATAAACTAAACTTTGTTCAATAAAATCAGATTTATTTAGATCGTTCTCAATTTTGATTGGTGAAATATTATCTCCACCAGGAGTTATTATTATATCTTTTTTTCTATCTGTTATTTTTAAAAATTCTCCATCAAATTCTCCAATATCACCAGTATATAACCATCCATTTTTTAAAACCCTTTCTGTTTCTTTGTCGTTTTTCCAATAACCAATCATAACATTTTCACCTTTAACAAGTATCTCACCATCGTCTGCAATTTTAACTAGATTTCCTTTAAACGGCCTTCCGACTGTCTCAACTTTAATTTCACTTATATCATTGCAACTCACGACTGGAGATGTTTCGGTTAAACCATATCCTTGCAGTGTTGGTAATCCAATAGCATTTAAAAATGAGCCTACTTCTTTATCTAGAGCCCCACCACCTGAAATGAAAGCTTTTAAGTTTCCTCCAAATTGATTTTTAATTTTTTTTCTTACCATCTTTTCACAAATAAAATTAATCAAACGTTCTATTAATGAAAATTTTTTTTTATCTAATTTTTTTCTACCTAAATTAACTGTCTGGTTAACTAAGAATTTTTTTTAATCCCATGGCTTTATTAAATGTTGTATTAATTTTTTGGTACAGATTTTGATAAAATCTTGGAACCGCTGTCATTATTTCTGGTGAACAATCACCCATATTCTTAATTAACTTATCTATGCTTTCAGCATAAAATACTCTTGCTGCAACTACTATTTGAACAAACTGAACTGTATGTTCGTATGAATGTGAAAGTGGAAGCCAAGTCAAAAACTTTGGTTTATTTGAAATGAATTTTTTTAATAAATCATAAGCACCCTCACAGTTATTAAGGATTCCTCCATGACTCAACATGACACCTTTTGGATTTCCCTGAGTACCTGAAGTATAGATTATACAAGCAACATCTTTTCTTTGAATTTCTAAATCAAAAAAATTTAAATAATTCCAGTTCTCTTTCTTAAATATCTCATTAGTTTTTAAATATAATTCTTTGTTAAGATCATTAATATCTTCAAAAAAAATTATTTTTTTAATAAATTGTTTTTTTGGAATAATATTTTTAATTTTTTTAAACTGTATTTTGTCTGAAATAATAAGTATTGTAGGAGTGCAGTCGTCAATTATGTATTCATAGTCTCTTTCAGAATAAGTTGTGTAAGCTGGAACTGTTATTCCTCCTGAAAGCATTATAGAAAGATCTGCTATCATCCACTCAGGTCTATTTTCAGATATCAGCAAGCACCTATCACCTTTTTTAATATATTTTGATACCTCTTCTGATAATTTATTAATATTTGAATAGACATCTTCCCATGAATATTTTTTTTTAGGCTCTTTTAAAGATTGTAAAAAAATACTTTCTTTATCCTGCTTTTGATATTGATCATAAAATAACTCTAGTAAATTATTAATTTTTTTTATCTGCATAAAACATTGGTGGGCGAAGAGAGAATCGAACTCTCACTTCTTGCGAAACACGATTTTGAGTCGTGCGCGTCTACCAGTTCCGCCATTCGCCCTAATTTTTCATTATTATAACTATTAAATTAAATAGTATAAGAACTTAATTTATATTAAAACCAAAAAATGTTTAATGAATTATATCAAAAATCTTTAGACCTTGCTGCTCACAAGCGTTCAAAAATATTTTTAGCAATTGTATCTTTTGTAGAAAGTTCTTTTTTTCCTATACCACCTGACGTTATGATTGTGCCAATGGTTGTGGCAAAAAAAAATGATTACTTAAAAATTTTTATAATAGCCACCCTTTTCTCTACTCTAGGTGCTGCATTGGGCTACTTTATTGGCTCATATTTTTTAGATTTTGGAATGACTGTTGTAAGTTTTTATGGCTATGAAGACAAAGTTCTTAGTCTTAAAGAAAATCTAACAAAAGGTACTGGACTTTATATTTGGTTGGCTACTTTATTTCTTGCTGGCTTTACACCTCTTCCATTCAAAGTGTTTACGATTACTAGCGGTATGATTAGTTTTAACTTATTCATATTTCTTTTTATTTGTCTATTTTCTAGAGGTTTAAGATTTTTTATTGTTTCATATCTCTCTTTTAGATTTGGCGATACATTTAATAAATTTATGAAAACAAAAGCTGCAATATGGTTTACGATTTTAGGAATTTTAATTGTTATTATTTTTAGTGTGATATATTTTGCTAATAAATAATATGCCTCAAATTAAAAATAAAATTATACTTAACTTAATCCTGGTATTTAGTATCTTTGCTATTTCTGCAGCATATTTTATTCAGTACGTACTGGGTCATCAACCCTGCAATTTATGCTTAATTCAACGAATACCTTATTTTTTATCCATAATAATTATTCTGGTTTGTTTATTCTCGCAAAAATTTGAAAAAATTTTTTTAATAATTTTAAGTTTAACATTTTTTACTGCAACTTTCTTATCCATTTACCATTTTGGAATTGAGCAAGGATTTATTAAGGAATCCTTAGTTTGCGATTTAAATACCCTAAATAGTGAGCTAACTAAAGAAGCTCTTTTGAATCAGCTAAAAGAACTGCCCGTGAACTGTAAGGATGTAACTTTTAAAATTTTTGGTTTATCCCTTGCGACTTTTAATATTTTTATCACTTTGATATTAGGTGTTATAACAATAAAACTCTATTTAACTTATGAAAAAAACAAATAAAAACAAAGTAAAAGAATTTATTAGAGTGGATCATGCTGGAGAACGTGGTGCAATAAAAATTTATGAGGGGCAACTATTAGCACTCAACACATTTGTAAAAGATGATGATCTTAAAAAAAAAATTGAAGAAATGAAAATTCATGAAAAAGAACATTGTGATTATTTTGAAAGTGAAATTAAAAAAAGAAATATTAAACCTACAAAGTTTTTACCTTTGTGGGATATACTTGGTGTCGGACTTGGGTTTGGCTCAACAATGTTGGGAAAAAAAGCTGCTATGCTCTGTACCGCTTCAGTTGAAGAAGTTATAGACGAACATTACTCAAATCAAATCAAAGAATTAGAAAATGATGAAAAAAAATTAAAAAATAAAATTATTAAATTTAGAGAAGATGAATTACACCATAAAGATATTGCTTATAAAGAAGGGGCAACAAAAGAGGGTATTTACTCTATTTTAGATAAAATAATTAAAACAGGTTCAAAAATTGCAATTAATATATCTGAAAAAATATAATTAAGCCTCTAACTCGACATCCCAATACAAATAGTCCATCCAACTCTTATGCAAAAAATCTGGTGGAAAGTGTTTTCCATTTTTATGCAGATCTTCAGTTGATGGCTGAAAAGGCTCTTGATTCAGAGTCATTTCAGAATTTTTTAATAATCTACCACCTTTTTTTATATTACATGAAGAACAAGCAGTCACAACATTGTTCCAATTGGTCTGTCCTCCTTTAGATCTTGGGAGCAAGTGGTCGAATGTTAATTCTTGGTCGCTCTCACAATATTGACATAAAAATTTATCTCTTAAAAAAACATTAAACCTTGTAAAGCTTGGTTTAGATTGTGGTTTAATAAAACTTTTTAAAGCAATTACACTCGGCAACTTCATGTTAAATGATGGGCTTCTAATAACTCTGTCGTAATTACTAACTATAGTTACTCTATCTAAAAAAACAGATTTTATTGAGTCCTGCCAGTTCCATAGAGATAATGGAAAGTAACTTAATGGTCTATAATCAGCATTCAACACTAATGCAGGACATTTTTCTAAAGAAATATTTTGATTAACAAACAACATTAACAAAATTCTAACTGAAAAAAATTATTTTATCAATAAATAGAATCTCTATTAAATTTGAAAATTATTTTTTATATAATTTAACGCCACGCTTGAAGCTTCAATTGGAATATGGTGATCACAATTTTTTATCATTTTTGTCTCATTCTCGATATTATTTCTAATTAAAAAATCTTTAGCTTCCAATAAAGAAGTTGGTAAAACAACCTCATCTTTATCCCCATGTATTAAAAGCATTTTTGTTGTAGAGGTTTTTCTTTTATTAAGGTCTTCCTGATTTATTATTTTTCCAGAAAAACCAACAACACAATTGTAGTTTTCGCTGCTAGTTAATCCCAAATTTATAGACATCATACATCCTTGACTAAAGCCTGATAAGCAAATTTGAAAATTTTTTAAACCATATTCATTTTTTATTTCTTCAATAAACTGATTAAGTTTTATTTCAGATTTTTTAGATTGTTCTAGAATATATTCTGGGTCATCTCTGGTTAAGTCAAACCATTGAAAACCGGTTGGATTAATTGTGCATTTTTCATGTCCATTTGGGCATAAAAAGATAGTATTAGGTAGAAACCTTTTCCAATTTAAGGTTAACATGCTTATATCTTTTCCATCTCCTCCATATCCATGAAGTAAAATAACTGCATTCTTAATTGATATATCTTTTTCTGGTTTTACAATTGTAGTTGTCAGACAAAATGTCATAGATGTTTTTATTATGTTTTTTTATATAAAAAAACACTCTACAATAAAATTATGATTTCTGGAACATTAGTTAAAATTTTAGGCATAGTTCTTTTAATGGTGGTTGCTGTTGTATTAATTCTAGGAATTGGAACCTTGTTTAAAGGTGGAGAGACTAGTAAAAAATATTCAAATAAATTAATGCAATACAGAGTACTTTTTCAATTTATAGCTATAATTGTTTTGGTATGTTTTGCTTATTTTTTTAAAGATTAATTATAATTTTTTAACCAATTAATAAATTTTTCATCCTTAAAATCAATAGACCCAATAATTCGAGCAAATTCCTCACCTTTTTTATTGAATAAAATAGTTGTCGGAACTCCCCGTAAGGAAAATTTTTTTGCCAATGTAATTGGTGCATCAAAATAAATATTTAAGTTCTTAATATTTAGTTCTTTAAAAAAAAATTCTGTTTTAGATATGTCTTCTTGACCAATATTTATTGGAAAGATTTTTAAATTACTTAATTTACCCTCTAATTGAAGGTCATCTAAAGATGGCATCTCTTCTTTACAAGGAGCACACCATGTTGCCCAAAAATTTAGGATTACCAGTTTCCCTTTAAAATCAGCTAAATTAACATTTTTTTGATTTATATCCTTAAAGATTACCTCTTCATATGTTTTTGGGCTTTTTATTAAAACTAAATTTTTTAAGTAAGATTTTTCTAAAGCATAACTAAAGTTGCTAGTTATCAGATAAATAAATATTATTAATAATTTCATAGTAAATATGTATAATTAATTACTATGGTAAAAAATAAAAACAATAAAGCAATATGGGGCTCAAGAATAAGAAAAGATGCCTCACCATTATTTCAAAAAGTAGGCAACTCAATAGATATTGATAAAAAGCTTTTTCAAGAAGATATTTTAGGATCGATTACACATGTTGAAATGTTATTTAGGCAGAAAATTATTTCTTTTAAAATTAAGAATAAAATAATTTATGGACTGAACAAAATTGAAAAAGAAATTTTAAAAAATAAATTTGAATATGATAAGAAATATGAAGATATTCACATGAATATCGAGAAAAGATTATTTCAAATCATAGGTGATGAGGCGGGATATGTTCACACCGCAAGATCTAGAAATGATCAAATAATTACTGATTTTAAAATATGGACTACGTCAGCCACTAAAGAGATTATTAAAAGGTTAGATAATATTATAAAAACAATTCTTAAAATTTCTGAAAATAACATTGAAACAATAATGCCAGGATTTACGCATTTAAAAAATGCTCAGGCAGTATCGTTTGCACATTATTTAATGGCTTATGTGGAAATGTTTACCAGAGATAAAAAAAGATTTTCTTATAATTTAGAAAGTTTATCGGAATGTCCCCTTGGTGTCGCAGCATTAACAGGTACCTCTTTTAATATAGATAGAAATTTTACTTCAAAAAAATTAGGATTTAAAAAACCAACAAATAACTCAATAGACACTGTTGCTGACAGAGATTTTGTTTTAGATTTTTTATATAGTGTATCTGTTTGTTCTATGCATATTTCAAGAATAGCTGAGGAGCTTATTATTTGGAACTCTGATGGTTTCAATTTAATTACTCTTTCAGATAAAGTTGTCACCGGATCATCAATAATGCCTCAAAAAAAAAATCCTGATTTATTAGAATACTTAAGAGGCAAAACAGGCTCAACATATGGAAATTTATTTTCCATGTTAACAATCCTCAAAGGTCTTCCAATATCCTATTTTAAAGACCTTCAGGATGACAAAGAAATATTATTTAAATCTAATGAAATCCTAAATAACTGTATTGCAATTCTTAATGAGGTATTAAAAAATTTGAAGCCCAATAAACAGCAAATGTTAGATCTTGCAAATTCAGGCTATATTACAGCTACAGATTTGGCTGATTATCTTGTTAAAAATCATTCAATGTCCTTTAGAAAGGCATATCAAACTACGGCAATGATTGTTAATTTTGCAGAAAAGAAAAAGAAAAAATTAAGTGAACTTAGTATTGAGGAGTTAAAAAAGATTGAACCAAAACTTACAACTGAAGTATTAAAGATATTTAATGTAAAAAACTCAGTAAATTCAAAAAAATCTTATGGTGGAACATCTTTTGATAATATTAAAAAAATGATAATAAAATATAAAAAAGTATAAAATGATAAAAAAATTAATTTTAATTTCTATATTAAGTGTATTGTTATTCTCTTGTGGAAAAAAAGAAGACCCTGAATACAAGGCTTTCAAAAACAATGTCCTTACATTCAGGATTTAATGAAATATATTAATAAAAGTCTCTCTATTGAAAAGATTAAAGTTCAGAACATTGCTAAAAAATTTGGTACTCCCATCTACTGCTATTCATATAAACAATTAAAAGAAAATATAAATAAATTCAAAAAAAACTTTAGGTCATTTGCTCCACTAATATGCTTTGCAATTAAAGCTAACACTAATGTAAATCTGATTAGAGAAATTAGAAAATTTGGATTAGGTGCAGATGTGGTTTCACTGGGAGAGCTCATGATAGCACTTAAAGCTGGTATAGATCCAAAAAAAATAGTTTTTTCAGGAGTTGGAAAAACATCAAAAGAAATAAGTTATGCGGTTGATAAAAAAATTTTATTAATAAATGCTGAGTCTAAAAGTGAAATTAATGAAATTGAAAGAATTGCCAAATCTAAAAAGAAAATTGTAAATATTGGTATTAGATTAAACCCAAATACTGATGCAAAGACTTTAAAACAAATTTCAACTGGTAAAAAAGAAAATAAATTTGGTGTAGATGAAAAAACATTTTTTGACCTCGTAAATTATTCAAAGTTATCACAGAATATTAACCTCATATGTCTGAGTGTTCATATAGGAAGTCAAATTCTGGATCATAAGCCATATGAAAAAATGCTTAAGGTAGTAGATAGGATTATCAAAAAAAGTAATCACAAATTCGAGTTTATTGACCTTGGTGGTGGTATGGGAATATCTTATGAAAAAAATAATAAAAAGCTAAATTACCAAAAGTACAATATTGCTATAAAAAAATTCTTAAAAAATCATAAGTCTAAAATTATATTTGAGCCAGGCAGATCAATAGTTGGTAACATAGGTTCACTCATTTCAAAGGTTATTTATATAAAAGAGAACGATAAAAAAGACTTTATTATATTGGATGCTGCAATGAATGACCTTATGAGACCAGCATTATATGGTGCATACCACAGAACTTTGCCCGCAATAAAAACAAATCAAACTTCAAAAAAAGTTTATGAATTCGTTGGACCAATTTGTGAAAGCACTGATAAGTTTACAACTTTAAAAAACTTCCAAAAACTAAAAGAAAAAGACCTTGTGGTAATGTGTGATGTTGGGGCTTATGGAATGTCATTAAGTTCAAACTATAATGTAAGGCCAAAATCTACAGAAATATTAATCAAAGGTTCTAAAATTAATGTTATTAAAAAAAGACAAAAACTAGAAGACCTGATTTAGTTTTTGATAAAAATGATAAGAAACTTTTTATTTACTTTCTTCTTTTTTACTGGAATTATTTTTATTTCATTAATTTTCCTTCCAGCAATTTTTTTACCTAATAAGATAGTTTTATTAGGTGGAAAAATTATGGGTCACTGGACTGCTTTTTGTTCAAAAATTTTTCTATCCACTAGAATAGTCGTTAAAGGTAGGGAAAATATAATTAAGAATAAAAAGTTTTTTATAGCAGCCTCTCATCAATCAATGTTTGAAACTTTTTATTTACAAACAATTTTTAATTCTCCAGTTTTTATTCTAAAGAAGGAATTGTTAATGATACCCATATTTGGATGGTATCTTAAAAAAATTGGCTCAATATCAATTAAAAGAAATAAAATATCAAAAGAAAATCTTAGTTTTTTTGATGATATATCAAAACAGATCAATTCATCAGACAGACCTTTAATAATTTTCCCACAGGGTACACGATTACCACCTGAAGATAGAACGCCTTTTAAAAAGGGTTCCAGTAGAATCTATGAAGAGCTAAAAATATCATGTCTGCCAATAGCAATTAACTCTGGAAATACCTGGCCAAAAAAGGGTTCCAAAAAGATTAATACAATTTTAACCATCTCAATTTTAAAACCTATTGAACCTGGATTAAAAAAAGAAATTTTTTTAAAAGAATTAGAGAGTATTATTTACTCTGAACTGGATGTTTTAAATTAGCCTTTCATAGGCATTACGACAAATATACTATCAAAATCACCTGGATCTTTAATTAGAGCTGGAGATCCAGTGTCATTAAAAAAAATTTCGATTTTATCTCCATCGAGCTGTGACGCAACATCAATCAAATATCTAGAATTAAAACTAATTTCTAAATCATGCTCAAATATTACATTTAGACTTTCTTTTCCATCACCACTATTGGCGTTATTAACTGATAAGTTTAAAACATCTTTTGATAAATTAAATTTTACTCCATCTTTTTTATCCAATGAAACTGACGCAACCCTATCAACTGAGTCTATAAATAACTTTAGATCTATTTCTAATTTTTTTTGGTTATTTTTTGGTATCACCTGAATATAATTAGGAAACTTACCATCAATTAACTTCGAAATTAAAATACTATTATTTAATTCAAATTTAATTTTAGATTTTATATTTGAAATTTTTACATCTCCATCATAACTCTCTAACAAAGAACATAGCTGAAATATCGTTTTTTTAGGCAGTATAATTGGTTCAAAATCTACCTTCTGATTTAATCTTACTTTAGATATAGACATTCTATGACTATCTGTAGCCGCCGCTGTTAAAAAATTTTTATCATCCATTTCAGTTTGATGAAAAAAAATTCCACTTAAGTAGTGCCTTGTTTCATCATTGGAAACTGATAATTTACACTTATTTAATAATTTTAACAATTGTTTGGATTTTATAGAGAACTCATTTTGATTGAAGTTTTCATCTGTTAGTGGAAATTCAGATGCACCAATACAATTTAAGTTAAAAACAGATTTTTCTGACTCCACTTGAAGCTTACTTACATTTGTTAAGGAAAGGTTAATTTTTTTCCCTGAAGAAAACTTTCTTATAATATCATACATGATCGATACAGTGGTAGTTGTGTTTCCCTCTTCAATAACCTCTACATTATTAATTTGATGTATAAATATTAAGTCTAGGTCAGTTGCTGTAATTGTTAAACTTGAATTGCTAGCACTTAACAAAACATTTGATAAAATTGGTAGTGTGCTTCTTTTTTCTATTACACCCTGACAATAATTCAGTGCTTGTTGTAGATCTTGTTGGTTAACGTTAAATTTCATTTTCTTTAGTATACAATATTTGGTTCTTTAAGTTATTAATATTGTTAGTCATTTCTGGATCTTTTTCCTTCAATTTTTCAATTGTTTTAACAGAATGTATGATTGTTGTATGATCTCGATTAGAAAATTCTCTACCTATTTCTGGTAAAGATTTAGAGGTTAATATCTTAGTTAAATAAATTGCAGTCTGTCTTGGTCTGACGAGATATCTTGATCTTCTTGAAGACAACATTTCATTTTTACTTATTTTAAAGAATTTACAAACAGTAGATTGAATTAAATCAATCGTTACTTTGTTTTCACCTATATTTAACAAGTCTTTTAAAACAACTTTAACTTCTGATAAATTTGGAACCTTGTTGTATATTCTTGAAAAAGAAACAACTCTATTAATCGCACCAACCAGTTCTCTAATACTTGTTGTAATTTGAGTACTAATAAATGCTTGTATTTCTTCAGAGACATTTACTTGATTAGAATAAAAAACATTAAGCTCTTCTGTTTTTTGTTTAACAATTTTACTTCTAAGTTCACAATCTGGTTTCTGAATATCAACAACTAAACCGCCTGCAAATCTTGATTTAATTCTGTCTTGAATTCTAGATAACTTATTTGGAGCTCTGTCTGCAGAAATTATTACTTGTGATCCTTTATCGAGCAATGCATTGAATGTATGGAAAAACTCTTCCTGCATTGCTTCTTTACCATTCATAAACTGAATATCATCAATTAACAAAATATCTGTATTTCTAAAATATTCTTTAAATTTTACCATATCGTTAGATTTAATAGACTTAACAAATTGGTACATAAATCTTTCAGCAGAAATAAACATCACTTTGTTTTTGTCCTTCAACGAAAGCCCAATTGAATTTAATAAATGAGTTTTTCCCATTCCAACCCCTCCATAAATATAAAGTGGATTATAGTGAGATATATTTTCTGAAACTTTTTGTGATGCCTCGTATGCTAATTTATTACTTGTACCAGTTATAAAATTATCAAATCTTTTGTTAGGATCAATTCTATTGTATTGCAAGTATGTATCTTTGATAAATGACACATTTTCATTATTTGTGCTTGATTGAATATTATTTTCAACATCATTGTTAGAATTTTTTTCAACAATTTTAAATTCAATCCTTGTAAGATCTTTTTTATATACCTTAACAACTTGCAAAATTTGATCTAAATATCTTGAAGTAATCCAATCTCTTATAAATCTAGTTGACACAGAGAGTAAAATATAATTCCTCATCTCTTCAACAAAGTCTATTTTTCTAAGCCAACTTTCATATATATCACTGCCTAGTTTATTCTTCATATCTTTTTGAATAACGGTCCAATCTAGAACCTCAGAAGAGACATTTTTTAAATTTTGTGTTATATTGTTGCTAGACATAAACTTGTAAGAATAAAGTCAGTTAGAAGTAAAATAGAAATTATACAATAAAAAAGTTTGTATTTTACAAAATAAATAAAATCTGTAGGTGAATCATTTTTAACACGAATAATTATTTTTTAAAGATGGTCTTTTTTTATTTTTAAAAAATGGTGTGTTTTTATTCTGAACAATTTTTTTGTTACAGCGCCAATTAAATATATAAATAAATTTTACAAATTTAAAATCTATGAGTGTATGATTTACGAATTATAAACTTTACTAAATCTAGATGTGGTGTTGTTAATTAAAAAAAAATCTTATTTGGTATAGATACTTTTTGGATAAAATTCTTCAGCAACTGTAGGTAGTTTTTATAAGGCTGAAATTTTTTTTGTTATTCTTGAAACATTTCTTGAAGCGTTAGCTTTCTTAATAATTCCAGTCTTTGCTACTTTCATTAATTCGGAATTCAACTTCGGCAAGAATTTTAAAGCTTCATCTTTTTTCTTTTCTTCAAGAAGAAGGTTCATTTTTTTTATGGCATTCCTGTACTTACTCTTACGAGCCTTATTAACTAGTGTTTGCGTTGCAATTTTTCTAATTCTTTTAATTGCTGATTTTGTGTTTGCCATAAGCGGAGTGGTATAGCTCGAGAATTTATACTGGTCAATAGAATAATTGACTATTTTTGGCAGGTATTACAAAAAAAAGTGGATCTACTGGATATAAATATTTTCTTTATTTTTCCCGTACATTTATGTCTTACGCAATTTAGATTTTCCCTTTGATAGACTTTAAATTCTTTTTGAAAATTACCATTTTCCCCAGAGGTATTTTTAAAATCACGAATACTTGAGCCGCCTTTTTGAATAGCTTTATTAAGTACACTTTTTGAAAAAGTAATAATTTTTTTGCACTCTTCTTTTGATAATTTCATTGCATAAGTTGTTGGATTAATTTTACTTAGGAACAAAATTTCACTTGCATAAATATTGCCAATTCCAGATACAAATTTTTGATCTATTAAAAAACTTTTTATATCTTTTTTTTTATTAAAAAAATATTTTAACAGATATTTTAAATTAAAATTTTTAAAAAATGGTTCTGGCCCTAAATGACTAAATCTATTTATTAACTCTTGTTTATTATCTATAAATTTAAAAAAACCAAACCTTCTAGGATCATTGTAAATAACTTTTAAATCTTGAAATTGTATTTCAACATGATTATGTTTTTTTGGTAAGTTTGGTGAGTTGTAAAAACTAACATTGGTAAATTTATTCAAGTTATCTTTTTTAATTAGATGGATAGTTCCTGACATTCCTAAATGAATTAAACAAAATGAACCATCATAAAAATTTAAAATTAAATATTTAGAAAACCTAGTAACTTTTTTAATAATTTTGTTTTGTAATAATTCTTCAAATTTTTGAGGAATTTTAAACCTTAAATTTCTGTTTTTTATTATTACTTTCTTAATTTTTTTATGTTCTATTTTTTTAGCTAGTGATTGTTTGACTATTTCTACTTCTGGTAATTCTGGCATTTGACGTTATATTATCAATAAATAATAAATTTAACATGCAACAATATCTCCAAAATAAGAAAGGGCTTGTTCAAGGTGTCTTTGACAATGTCTATGATAAATATGATTTAATGAATGACTTCATGTCTCTAGGTGTTCATAGAGTTTGGAAAAGAGATTTAATAAGTTGGATGAATCCCTCAAAAGATAAAATTTTAATTGATGTTGCCTGTGGCACTGGTGATCTAGGCAAGCTTTTTTTAAATATGACCAATAAAGATGGTAAAATTTTTTGTGTAGACCCTAACAAAGGAATGGTCAGTAAGGGTAAAGCAAAGTTGACTACTTATAAAAATATTAATTGGATGATTGCTCCAGCAGAAAAATTACCTATTAAAGATAGTTCTTGTGACTATTACACAATTAGCTTTGGCTTACGTAATACTAAGAATCTTAATAAAGCTCTAACAGAAGCTTATCGTGTTTTAAAACCAGGCGGTCGCTACCTATGTTTAGAATTTTCTAAAATTCAAAACTCCAATCTCGATTTTATCTATAAAAATTATTCAAAACTTATCCCTTTAATTGGAAAAGCAGTTGCTGGTCAAAAAGAACCTTATGAATATTTAGTCAAAAGTATTGAAGAGTTTATTAATCAAGAAGAATTAATTGATCTAATGAAAATAAATAAATTTGAAAATTGCAGTTACAGAAATTTATCTGGTGGAATTGTAGCGATTCACTCTGGTTGGAAGATATAATGATTAAAAAACTATTAACATTATTTAAATTAGCAAGAAAGTTGGCTAAATCTGATATCTTAAACGTTGTTTCTAAATTTAAAAAACCTCCTCTAGCTATTAAAGTTCTATTTCAAATACTTTCGTTTTCTTTTTCTAATCCAAAAAAAATTAACCTTGATGTCACTGAGGGTGAAAGGCTTTCTGAATCATTACAATCAATGGGAACAACCTTCATTAAATTAGGACAATTTTTAGTTACGAGACCAGATATAATTGGAGACGAATTAGCAAAACAATTAGAGGGATTGCAAGATAGACTTCCTGCTTTTTCCTTATCTGAAGCAAAGGCAATCATTAAAAAAGATTTGGGAGAAGAAACTTTTAATACAATAATAGATTTAAGCGAGCCAGTAGCTGCTGCTTCAATAGCACAAGTTCACAAAGCTAAAATAAATGACAATGGTATAATTAAAGATGTGGCTATCAAAATCTTAAGACCTGATATTAAAAAAATATTTAATGAAGAAATAGATGCACTGATGCTTTTTGCTTTTTTTATTGAGTCATTTATTAAAAAAACCAAAAGATTAAGATTAATTGAAGTTGTCTTTTTACTCAAAGAAATAACAAATCTAGAAATGGACTTAAGGTTCGAAGCTGCTGCTGCAAATGAATACGCAGAAAATACAAAGAATGATGCGGGTTTTAGAGTTCCTGTTATCTATTGGAATTTTACAAGTGAAAACGTAATGACACTTGATTGGGTGGATGGAGTTTCTATTCGGGAAACTGAAGATTTACAAAAAAGAAATATTGATACTAAAAGAATTGCCTCTGATATTATTCAGCATTTTCTAAGACATGCTGTTAGGGATGGTTTTTTTCACGCAGATATGCATCAAGGAAATATATTTATTGATAATAACGGACAAATCGTGCCAATAGACTTTGGTATTATGGGTAGACTGGACAACCTCAGTAAAAGATTTTTAGCAGAGATTTTATTTGGTTTTATTCAGAGAGATTATAAAAAAGTTGCCGAAGTACACTTGGTTGCTGGCCTTGTGCCAAAAGATGTACCAGTTGATGATCTTGCTCAAGCATTACGCTCAATTGGTGAACCGATTTTTGGACAATCTGTTAAGGACATTTCTGGTGGAAAATTATTAAAACAACTTTTTGATGTTACTGAAAAATTTAATATGCAAACTCAACCTCAATTATTGATGTTACAAAAAACTATGGTTGTTGTTGAGGGAGTTGCAAGAAAGCTCAATCCTAATACTAATATATGGGAAACATCAAAACCAGTTTTAGAAAGCTGGTTAAGAGAAACAAAAGATCCTATTAATACTTTAGGTGAAGGCTTAAAAAGCACTACCGAAGTGATTAAAAAATTACCTGCTTTTCCAGAAATTATGGATAAAGCCAATCAAGCACTTACATTTTTAGCAAGTGGACAAATACCTCATAACTCAAACTCCTATACAGACCTAAATGAAAAGAAATCTGAAATGATTGCGTTTAGAAATCAGTCTATTGTTGGATTATTATTGCTTGTAATCTTTGGTCTATTAGTATTTTAATTTGGTCGATGAATAATTTATCTCAGAAAAAAATACTTTTAATAATATGTGGAGGTATATCTGCATACAAGAGTTTGGAACTTATTAGATTGTTAAAAAAACAAGGTGTAGAAGTTAAAACTATACTTACTAAAAGTGCAAAGGAATTTGTAACCCCTTTATCAGTGGCCTCGCTTTCTCAAGGAAAAGTTTATGATGATTTATTTAATGCTGAAAATGAAGCTGAAATGGACCATATATCACTTTCGAGATGGGCAGATGTAATTCTAGTTGTTCCTGCTACAGCAAATACTATTTCTAAATTAAGTGCTGGATCTTCAGATGATTTAGCTTCAGCAGTAATTCTTGCATCTGACAAGGATGTTTTTTTGACGCCTGCTATGAATGTTAGAATGTGGGAGCACCCTTCAACTAAACAAAATCTCAATAAATTAAAATCTTATGGGTATAAAATAATTGGCCCTGAAATTGGAGATATGGCTTGTGGAGAATTTGGTGAAGGAAAAATGACTGAACCAAAAGATGTTTTTCAAACCATTGAGGCATACTTTGGTGAATTAAATAAAAATCAAAAATTAAAAGCTCTAGTAACTGCAGGACCAACTAATGAGTATATTGATCCTGTTAGATTTATAACAAATAAATCTTCTGGAAAACAGGGGTATGCCTTAGCTCATTCATTGGCAAAAAGAGGCTTTCAAACAACTCTAATTTCAGGACCTACGAATCTGCAAATAGATAATAGTATAAATTTAATTAAAGTTGAAACAGCAGATGAAATGCTTAAAGCTACACAAGAAAATTTACCTGCCGATGTAGCAATTTTTTCTGCTGCCGTTGCTGACTTTAAAGTAAAAGAGACAGAAAATGAAAAGATTAAAAAGCAAGAATATCTAAATTTAGAGCTTGAAAAAAATATTGATATTTTAAACTATGTATCAAAGCACAACTCTCTTAGGCCAAAATTAGTTATTGGATTTGCAGCCGAGACAAATAATATTCAAGAGAATGCTCAAAAAAAATTGATTGAAAAAAATTGTGATTGGATAATAGCAAATGATGTATCCAATAATACTATTGGATTTGACTCTGATTTTAATGAAGTTTTAATTTTTTATAAAGATAAAAAAATAAAAAATGAAAAACTTGATATGAAAAAAAAAACTGAAATCTCGGAAGAAATAACAGATAGAGTTATTAAGCAGTTAAATTAAAATTTAATGGCAAGAGTATTAATAAAAAAATTAAACCCTGACGTAGAACTTCCAGTTTATAAAACAAGTGGCGCTTCTGGTATGGACTTAATGGCTTTTTTAAGAGAACCAATTAAAATATTACCCAATAGCTCATATTTGTTACCTACTGGGATTTCTATAGCATTTTCAGAGGATTATGAGGTACAAATTCGTCCTCGTTCAGGTCTTGCTGCAAAAAAAAATATAACCGTTTTAAATACGCCAGGAACTATTGATAGTGATTACAGGGGTGAAATTAAAATTATTCTTTTTAATCATGGAAAAGAAGACTTTATAATTAATAACAAGGATAGAGTGGCACAGATGATTTTAACACCAGTTGTTAAGATGGAATTCGAAGAAACAGATAATTTACCAGATACTGTAAGGGGTGAAGGTGGATTTGGCTCAACTGGCAAATGAAAAGCCAACTAAATAAAAAAATAATTGAACGATTTTCAAGACAAATAGTACTTAAGAATATCGGCATTTTAGGTCAAAAAAAAATTTTATCCTCTAAGGTTTTAATTATTGGTGCTGGTGGTCTTGGATCTCCAGTTGCAGAATTTCTTTCAAGAGCTGGAATTGGATCATTAGGAATTGTTGATAATGATGAAGTAAGTCTTTCTAATTTACACAGACAAAGTCTTTACAACACTTCTGATATTGGCAAGCTTAAAGTCAAAATAGCTAAAGATAAAATTAAGAAAATAAACCCCAATACAAAAGTCATTATTTATAAAATTAGATTAAATCATAATAATTTTAAGAAGATTATAAATGAATATGATTATGTAGTTGATGGATCAGATAATTTTACAACCAAATTTTTATTAAATGATTATTGTATAAGATTCAAAAAAATCCTTGTGACGGGAGCAATTAGCAAATTTGATGGACATATCTTCACCTTTAATTTTAAAAATAAAAAAATTCCTTGTTTAAGATGTTTTTTTCAAGAATCTAAAATTTCAGATGATCTATTAAGCTGTGAGTCCGAAGGTATTCTTGGAACTGTTGCAGGAATTGTGGGAACTATTCAAGCAAACGAGGTTTTAAAAAAAATACTGAATATAGGAACGGGGCTTGATGGATACATTTTTATTCTAGATTTACTGTATTTAAACTTTAGAAAAGTTAAATTAAAAAAAAGAAAAAATTGCATTTGTAGATGATAAAAAAAATAGCTATTTGGTTTTTATGTCTATCAATTTTGGGGGTACAAACACTGTATGCTGAAGATAAATTCTTATCTTTAAAAAAAAATAAGACAAATGTTAGGTATGGACCTGGCCTAGATTATCCAATCAAATATATTTATAGAAAAGTTAACTTGCCTGTAAAGCAAATAGATAAAAAAGAGAACTGGCGAAGAGTTATATTTTTAGATAACAATAGCGGTTGGATTCACTGGAGTCAGTTAAAACCATCCAACTCCATCGTTACGATGGAAGAACAAAATTTATTTAAAAAACCTTCTAATTTTTCTGAGCCTCTTGCAAAATTAGAAAAAGGTAGATTGCTAATCATCAAGAAATGTGAGGACAATTGGTGTAATATAACGACAAATGAATTCAGGGGTTGGGTTAAAGTTAAAAATATCTGGGGATCTGTTAAATAAAATCAGTTAATAATGATTTAACATTATCTTCTGTCAATTTTGTAGTATGTGCATATTCTTTATGATCAATTCCAAGTTCAATGTTTAAACTGCCAGATTTAAATTTAGAAATTTGATCATCATTCAATTTAAAATGAATAAATTGTACCGAAGATGCTTTTCCTTCGGCTGATGTTCTGTCCACATCATTTTCAGGTGTTGCTTTGACCTCTTCATTATCAATTTTGATAAAGATTTTTTCTTCTATCCCACCAACTTTTCCTAAAAAAGCACCTCTAGAAAGTGGATTATCGATTTCAAACATTAGGGTTGCAACAAGTTCTTTACCATTTGGAACTAAGGGATTGTAAGCTATTAATTCATCTTTTAGTTGTTCATCACCACCTTTTTCAATATGTAGCATTTCCTGAACTTGCGCAACCATAGTTTCAAAACTTTCAAAATAAAAAGTTGCATAAGGACCAAGTGCTATTCTTCTATTCTTTTTAAATTCAACAAGATTTTTTCTAATTTGTTTTCTATTTTCGGCGTAAATATCTGCTGTCATTAAATCTTTTTTTTCGATCTGTCGTTTTTCTTTGCTCATAGTTACAATCTATAACTTTTTGCTATTAATTCGATGGGGTGTAGTGCCTCATCATTGGATATGTTTGTGTCTGCTTCTAACTGTTTTAAATGCTTGCCTGCCAAAGGACAATCTGAGGCCATATATTTATTGTTTTTATTTTTAATCTGTCTCGCAGTTGGTGTTCCAACCTTTACCGCTAAATCGTGAGTTTCCTTCATCACACCAAAAGTTCCCCCATGACCAGCACATCTTTCAACAACATCCATTTTTATATTAGGGATAAATTTCAGCATATCTCTAGATTTAATACCCATGTTTTGTGCTCTTGCATGACATGCGTTGTGAACTGTAACTCCACCATCAATTTCTTGTAAACCTTCTGCTAGACCCTCGTTTTGTGCTATATCAACGATATATTCATCTATATCGCTAACACTTTTTGAAAGTCTTTTAATATTTTCATCGCTTGGTAATAATAAAGGCCATTCAAATTTTAACATTAGACCACAACTGGCTGTTAAAGTAATAATTTGATAACCCTTATCTACCCACTCTAGTAAATCTTTGGAAACTTTCTTGGCTTGCTCTACAACTTTTGGTAAATCTGCTTGCTCAAGATAAGGCATTCCACAACAACCTGGATAAGCTTCTTGAACCTCTACTCCATTTTTCTTTAAAACTTTTAATGCAGCTATGCCTGTATCTTTTTTATTAAAATTAACAAAGCATGTTGAGTAAATTACAACTTTTCTATCTTTAGATGGGGCTTCACTATTTGTTGGAATATTATTTTTTTTAAAATAATTTGTAAATGTTTCTGAATTATAAGTGGGAAGTGTAACTCTCATATCAATTCCAGCAATTAATTCTAATACTTTTCTAAAGAATTTATTTTTAATGTTTGATGCCCAGTTTATTAGTGATGATAGCATTACACCAATTTTTGCATTTCTATCAATTTGAGCTAGTTGCGCAGGCACTGCTGCCAATTTATTTAATTTTTTTTGAGCTGTTCTATATCTCAACATTAAATGAGGAAAGTCTAAATCAAAATCATGCGGTGGAACATAAGGACACTTGGTCATAAAACACATGTCGCATAAGGTACAAGCGTCTACTACAGGTTCAAACTGTTCACTTTTTAAACTTTCTACATCCTCATTTTCTGACTCATCTATCATGTCAAATAATTTTGGAAACGAGTCGCATAGATTAAAACATCTTCTACATCCGTGACAGATATCAAATGTTCTCCTCATTTCGTCATCTAATTTTTTTTGATCTAAAAAATCAGGATGCTCAAAATTTATTGGATGTCTTATAGGCGCGTCTATACTGCCTTCTTTGCTCATATTTAAAATTTAAGGATTTGATGGTGGGGAAGAACCCCACCATAAATTAAGTCTTATTTACGCAATAGATTCTAATGTTTTTTGGAATTTACCTGCGTGTGATTTTTCAGCTTTTGCTAAAGTTTCAAACCAATCAGCAATTTCTGAAAAGCCTTCTTCTCTAGCTGTTTTTGCCATACCTGGATACATATCTGTATATTCATGTGTTTCACCTTGTACTGCTGAAGCTAAATTATCTTTAGTTTCACCAATCGGCAGTCCTGTAGCTGGATCACCAACTTCCTCGAGATATTCAAGGTGTCCGTGTGCATGACCTGTTTCACCTTCAGCTGTAGATCTAAATACAGATGCTACATCGTTATAACCTTCAATATCTGCTTTTTGAGCGAAATATAGATAACGTCTGTTTGCTTGGCTCTCGCCTGCAAATGCGTCTTTTAAGTTTTCTTCTGTTTTACTACCTTTTAATGACATATTTTTCTCCTAATGATTATGATATACATATAATCATTCTAAACTGTAAGTCAACAGTTTAGAATTGTTTTAATGTAATTGTTAAGGTATTGAAATTGTTAAATTATTTTTGATTTTGATTATCACTCGCAACTTTAATCAATACTTCTACTGATTTTATTTTTTTTCCAGTAATATTTTTTTTTATATTTACAGATTCAATATCATCGTTGCTACAATCAATTAACTCATTGGTATCTTCATCAAAGAAATGGTGATGCTCCGTAATATTTGTATCAAAATAACTTTTATCACTATTAATAGAAATTTCTTTTAAATAGCCTTTTTTTTTAAAGGCATGAACAGTATTGTAAACTGTAGCTAAAGAAATTTTTTCACTTAAATGTTCTTCTATAATTTTAGTTAGATCATTTATTGTAAAGTGGAAGGTTTTTTCAGGTGAAAAAAGTGCTTCACAGATTTTTAATCTCTGTTTAGTTGGTCTTAATCCTGATTGTCTTAATTTTTCTATATAAATGTTTAAATTAGTCATTATTGTTTATAATAGTTCTAAACTATTTCTATATTATAATCTATATAAATCAAGTATTAAGGGTGCTTAAATTTATGAAAAAAAACTCATTCACATACGATGAGCTAATAAGTTGCGGAAATGGCGATCTTTTTGGCCCAGGTAATGCAAAATTACCACTTCCACCAATGCTGATGTTTGATAGAATAACAGAAATCGGTGAAGCTGGTGGGGCTTTTAATAAAGGTATTATAAAGGCTGAGCTAGATATCAAAGATAACCTTTGGTTCTTTGATT